>CAZPPV010000029.1:0-6960 GCA_964588565.1 uncultured Candidatus Saccharibacteria bacterium
CCAAAGCCCTTGGTGTTGGTGTGGATAATCTAATTTCAAAATAATTATGGCAAAAACAATTAAAATTTTTCTTGTTGATGGTGAGCCAAACGGATTAAAAACTGCCGAACTAAGCAATTGGGTCGGTCAAGCAATTGTTATACCGCGAAACAAGCTCAAAGATATCAAACAACGTCCTGACTGCAATAAGCCAGCGGTTTATTTCTTGGTCGGTAAAGAAAATGAGGAAGCCCTTCTTTCAACTGCATATATAGGAGAAGCTGAAAATTTATGGAATAGATTAACTACTCATGACAGCTCTAAAGATTTTTGGTTTACCGCAATAGCATTTGTAAGTAAAGATACTAATCTCACAAAAGCTCACGTCAAATTTCTTGAGAGTCGATGCATCGAGATTGCATCACGAGTTAAAAGATATGACTTGGAAAACGGCGTAAAATCAGTACTTCCGTCCTTATCTGAATCAGACATTGCAGAAATGGAAGAATTTTTAAGCAACCTAAAGCTACTATTGACAGCTGTCGGGTATCCAATCTTACAAGAAATTGCTTCAAAGGAGCAGGTTAATACATCTGACCCACTTTTCATTTGTGGTGGCAAAAATGCTGTCGCAAACGGAAGAATGACAAACGAAGGATTTGTTGTATACAAGGATTCAACGGCAACAACTCAACTTCCAAGTGCTATAGCAGAAAGAAACAAAAAGAATATCGACAAATTGATTGCTAATGGTTACTTAGAAAAAAAAGACGACGAACTCTACATTTTTGTTAAAGATTATGTTTTTAATAGCCCAAGCGCTGCTTCTGATATTATCTTAGGAAACTCCACTAGTGGATGGAAAAAATGGAAAACTAAAGGAGGGAAAACTCTAGAGGAAATCTACAAAAAATAATTATGGCAAAGATAAAAGACATTCCAAAAATTGATAGGCCTCGAGAAAGATTTCTCAAAAAAGGCCCAGAAGCACTTTCAAAAAGTGATCTTTTGGCGATTCTACTCGGAAGTGGGATCAAGGGAACAAATGTTCAGCAATTATCTCAACAAATTATAAAAAAATTCGGCAAAGATTTCTTGAATATTACAGTTGATGATTTACAAGAAATCTCTGGAATCGGGCAAGCAAAAGCATTACAAATTGCATCAGCAATTTCTCTAGTAAAAAGATTTTATACAGATGATCAGACAAACGAAATAAAAATAAGTAGCTCTCAGGATGTTATTTCTTTAACTTACGATTTGAGAGACAAGAAAAAAGAACATCTTGTTTGTCTGTATCTTAACGCTAGAAATGTTTTGTTAAAAAAAGAAGTTATAAGCATCGGACTTCTTGATAAAACATTATTACACCCAAGAGAAATTTTTTATCCCGCAACGGAACTTAACGCTGCAAGTGTAATCCTTGTACACAATCATCCGTCTGGCGATTCAACACCGAGCGAGAAAGATGTTGAGATTGTTGAAAAAATCGCACAAGCAGGAGAAATAATGGGAATTTCTGTTATTGATTTCGTTATTATCTCTGAAAAAGGAAATCATAGTTTTTACGAAAAGCTAAAAGATCAAAATAGGGGCTTTGATTATGTTGCGGACGGCGTACAAGGAACACTTTTTGATTTGTTAGAAATTGAAAAGCCAACCTATGGAATAAGTGCAGAAAAAATTCATGAAACATATTTTAATATTCCACAAGTAAAAGAAAATCATTTTCAATTACATAATCGTAGATACATAGGTAGTAAGCAAAAACTAATAGAGTGGATTTTTTCGATTTTAGATAAAGAGTGTGAGGGAAAATCATTCACAGATATTTTTGCTGGTACTGGTGTTGTTTCCGCTGTGGCAAGTAAGCATTTCGATGAAGTTATATTGAATGATTTTTTATATTCAAACCATGCAATATATAAAGCATTCTTTGACAAGGGAGACTGGAATCAAGAGAAAATCAATAACATCATAAAAAACTATAACAACATAAATGGTGAAGATTTAGGTGATAATTATTTTTCAACAAACTTTGGTGGAAAGTTCTTCTCTAAAAACTCGACAAAGATTATTGGATTTATTAGAGAGAATATTGAGGAAAATAAAAATAATCTTACAGAAAGAGAATACTACATGCTTATATCTTCCCTACTTTATTCAACGGATAAAATTGCAAATACAGTAGGACACTATGATGCGTACTTCAAAAAGGAATTTGTTGAAGATAATTTTTTCATGCGCCCCGTAGACCCGATTGAAGTAAAATCTGTCTTGATTTTTAGAGAGGACGCAAATTTATTGGCAAAAAAAATAAAGACAGATATTGTTTATATTGACCCCCCTTATAATTCCAGACAATACAGCAGGTTTTACCACGTTCTTGAAACGCTCACAAAATGGGATAAGCCAGAATTGCATGGGGTAGCATTAAAACCTGAACCAGAGAATATGAGTGATTATTGTCGAGTGATCGCGAAAGATAGATTTGCTGAATTGGTAAATGACATCAATGCAAAATATTTGGTTGTGTCATATAACAATACCTATGAATCAAAAAGCAATTCATCGCAGAACAAAATTACACTTGAAGAAATTAAAAATATTCTAACCAAGCGAGGAAAAACAAAAATATTTGAAAAAGACTACCGGCATTTTAATGCGGGAAATACTGACTTCAAGAATCATAAAGAATACTTGTTTGTAACCAATACCAATCATGATTAAAAAAATAAAAAGATCACCTCTCTTTTATGTAGGGGATAAATATCGGCTAATGAAACAACTTTTAGATTTATTTCCGCAGGAAATAAATAATTTTTATGAACCATTTGTTGGAGGGG
Source organism: uncultured Candidatus Saccharibacteria bacterium (assembly GCA_964588565.1). GTDB lineage: Bacteria > Patescibacteriota > Minisyncoccia > Phycocordibacterales > UBA1539 > CAYSEK01. The sequence continues at coordinate 2,826 of CAZPPV010000029.1, forward strand.
GTACTGTATTTTTAAATATTAAAGCAAATAAATATTTCTTAAACGATATAGACAGACATCTCGTGAACATACACAAGCTTTTGATTTCTAATGCAAAAAATCCAGAAAAATTCTTTAAAGATGTTGAGAAAATTATTCATAAATATAAACTATCTCATTCATACAAAAAAGATATTGTCCCAGATTCTCTAAAAAAAGAATTTAAAAAAACTTATTATGCAAGATTTAATAAGGATGGATACGAGAAGTTGCGGATTTGTGTAAATAAAAATAAAAAAAATGATCCGCTTATTTTATATATTTTGTTAATCTATGGTTTTAACAGAATGTTACGATTTAATGGGGGTGGTAAATTTAATCTACCTGTTGGGAATGTTGATTTTAATAAAAATGTTGTAATTGCGCTGAATAATTACTTTGAATTTATACAGGGTAAAAAAGTAAAATTCACTTCCCAAGATTTTATAAAGTTTTTTGAAAAAAGAACTTATGAGAAAGGAGATTTTGTTTATTTTGATCCACCATATCTGATAGCCTCGAGCGAATACAACAAATTATGGAGTGAGGATGCAGAAGCTAGCTTATTGAACCTGATTGACGAATTAGACAAAAAAGGCGTTAAATTTGCCCTATCCAATGTTACGCACTACAATGGAAGCAAAAACGATATATTGATTAAATGGATGAAAAAATATAAAGTCCACAATATTAAAAGCAATTATATTAGCTATCACAACAACACAAAAAAGATAATTAAAGAAGTTTTGATCACTAACTATTAAAATTATGCCAAGAGGAGCTACATACAAACCGCTATTGTTTACAACAACCCTCAGAAATCCTGAGCGGTTGAAGTGGTTTCTTGGTGTACTGAAAGAATACAACGGGCAGATTTTGAATGATGAATTAGCAGAAACGATAGCTGGAGAAATTATCAGAATTGGACTTTATACTCCAACCAGATTGTCCGCAAGCACAAAAAGGAAGATGAAAGCAAAAGAACCTTTAATCGATAAAGAAATTACAAAAGTCTTAAAAGATAATCCGCAAAATCACAAGGAGGCAGGTTTTAGCAAAGGCTGGCCCTCTCGTTTCGATACTTGGTTTAAGATTGCTAAAGAATTAGGATTCGTATTTTATAAAACAGGCGAAAAAATAAGGTTTTCTGAAATAGGGCTGAAACTTGTTGACAATAAACATCCAGAATTTGAACAACAAGCATTCCTGAATGCCTTTGTTAAATATCAGAGCAATAGTCCTTTTCGTAGAGTTTTGAATGAGAACGTGCCGTTGGTTTTGTTGCTTCAAGTGATTACTAAACTCAATGCAGATAATGAATGCAATGATGCTGGAATTTCTAAGTTGGAATTACCTTTAATAATTTATTGGAAAGACAACAATGCAGAAAAATTGTATCAAAGAATCAAAAAACTTCGGCAAGATTTTGGCTATTCTCCAAGCTGGGAAGTTATAGCTGAAATTTGCAGAGATGAAATTATGAAAGGGAAGGACATCATCAGAGACAACAAATCCATATTGGTTGACTACCCTGATGAGTTTATCAGAAAAATGAGGCTAACTGGACTTATTTCTTTGCGTGGTGGTGGACGGTTTGTTGATATAAATAAAAACGAGCAAGCAAAAGTTAATTATGTTTTGGAAAAATATTCTGAATACAAAAAATATGATACCGAAGAAAGTTATTTTAAGTACATCTCAACAGTTGATAAAAACCTCATTTCATTTGTACCAAAAGTAGTTTCTGTTTCGGAACAAGATAAATTCTTAACAAAATGGATAGGTATTTATGCTTGGGAGCAAATAAAAATAGAAATGTTGAATTTATCAAATAAACGATTAAGTAAGGATGAAACTTTAAAATACCTATCTAACCCGACACGGCTTGAGTTTTTGACTGCGTTAGCAGTCAAAACAAAATTTCCAGATATAAAAGTAATCCCAAACTATCCTGTTGACGATGAGGGTATTCCGACATCCACAGCAGGTGGTGTTGGCAATACTGGCGATATTGAATGTTTTGAGGATGTAAACGGAATCTTGATTGAAGTAACTATGTCGGAAGGGCGAACGCAGACAATGATGGAAGTATGGCCTATTAGTAGGCACTTGGCAGAATTTGGGAAGAAAGCAAAAAATTCAATGTGCTATTTTGTTGCACCAAGCATTTTTAGCGATTCTGTAAAGCAAATTGATTATGTAAAACAAACAGATAATCTTTTTATCTCTCCAAAAACAATTGAGGAGTTTTTAGGACATTTAGAACAAGAGGATACATTGTATATATCTCAATAATTTTTTAAATCATAATGAAATTAAATATTTTTAAAATTCCAAAAAGCAATGTGGCAGACTTGAAAGCAAAGTTTAGTTTTTTGGGTTTAAAAAATATTCATTCTGAAACACAAAATAAATGGAATGGAAGCTTTTATTTTTCAAAAAATGTTCAACCAAGTGAGATATCGTGGGTTGCGGAGTATATAGATTTTTTTAGTGAAGAAAAACCAGAAAATACACTTTATTTTTCTGTCTACCTATGGGAAAACACAGAATATTGTTTTTGTATAAGTTATGGCAAAAGCCATTTTTATTTACGTCAATACTGTGACCATGACTTTGGTATAGAGGTTGCAAAAAGAATTGCTAACCAGAAAGACATTAGACAAAAGTCATCCAAGAAGTTTGCTGGTAGAAAGAAAAAAGAAATTAAAAGTTATACAAAAAATTCTAAGCTTGACATAGAAAGCGGAGAATCTATTGACTATATTCAATCGTCAATAGATAAAGAAAGAGCAGTTACTTTTGGAAAGACTGGGAAGTTCGGATCTTCTGTTAATTTAAATCCTGAAATTGAAAAAGAAGTTATTGGCAACTTTCTAAGTGAGTTGGTTAAAGTATATAAGTCTAGGGAGATTTTTAAACTACCAAGAACATTAATTATTGATGGTCAGCCTGCCACAATTGCTTATGAAAATAAACTAATTGATGAACTTGTAAGCACAACGAAAGTAGGTACTGATTTTACAACAAGCGGACATGATTTAGTCGGGGTTGATTTTATATTTTCAGGACAAGAAAAATATATCTTTTCTTTTGGACACGAAGAATCTAATGAATTTGATGATTTATCAATAGAGTCACTTAATAGCTTCATATCTCAATATTCAATTCCAAAAGAAAGAATATTGGATATAAGAATTAAAATTACAAGAGGAGGTTTAGCAAAACCTTTTTCAAAAACACTGAAAGAATCCTTAGATTATGCTGTACCCGATGAAAATGTTATTTTATCTCAGGGGAAATGGATGAAATTTAATGAGGACTATGTAGCCCAACTTAATGAGTACATAGATACAATTGAGATAGAGTCCACGGAATCTGATTTTCTCGAAATTTCAGGAACAGAAGATGATTTTAACAAAAACCTTGAAAAATATGGGTATGAAAATGCAGATAAAGACTTTTCAAAAATAAAGGTTAGTTCGGGTGTTTTAGTAGAAGCATGGGACTCCAAAAAAGAAGATACTGTTTATGCTATTAAATTTGGTTCAACTCAAAAATTAGGGTATGTTTGTGACCAAGCAAATTCAACTCTTGAGTTAATTACTAAAAAGGCAAACATTAAAAAGCTTGATGAAAATTTTAAAAGTTACTGTTTATGGATAGGTGTTGAACGCAAAAACATGCCTGAAAAGCTGTCTGTAATTAAATCAATAATCTTTAAACAAAAAATTGAGGCGTGGGCTAGAAAGTGTTATGAATTTGGAATAACTCCAAAAGTCAAAATCAGTAAACATATTAAAAAAGGTACTTTAAGAACTTAAAGAGGGAGCTTCGCTTGCGCGCGCATTGGGTGGGTGGGGCAAGCGCAATATGATTTGTTTGTGCCATTCGGCAGTTTGGCACAATCCACTTTTTTTGAATTACCACAAACTCGAACGGAGCCACTGAGCGAACACACGAAAGCGCCGTAGTAGCCATATGAACGAGCGTTAGCTCGTGAATAGGCTATACGGAGGCGATGAAGTGTGTGAGCGGACGATAGAGAGCTACCACAAGACACGGAGAGGAAGCGCCTCGTTCGGCGCAAGCTACGGAAGAAAGGGCGGTATGTTGC
>CAZPPV010000030.1:0-6891 GCA_964588565.1 uncultured Candidatus Saccharibacteria bacterium
TATTAACAGGTTTATTTGCTTGTTTACGTGATACTTGTGATGTTATAACCTCATATGGTTCTCCGTCAAGGTCAATGTATTTTCTCTGTGTTATTTCATTGTAATTTAACATAGTAGTTTATATTCTACTTGAAAATTACATAAAGTCCATGCGCTCAATAGTTTTAGGTGGTTTTATATTTGGGTTTGACAATGTTGTGTTTATTTGGCAGAATTCTTTACGGAGTTACTTTTACATTAAATACAATCAAAAAAAGAGGATAGTTAGATGAATGAATATTCCATTGAACCATCGTATTACTCAGAAATAAATAAGTTTAATCTTTTAACGAGAGAGCAGGAGATTGCTCTGGCATACCGTATAAAAAAAGGTGATAGTTTTTCTAGGGAAGAATTTATCAATGCAAACTTAAGACTTGTTGTAAAACTTGCAAAACCATTTTCACATGGTAATAAAGTCTTATTACAAGACCTTGTACAGCAGGGGAATATCGGGCTTATCGATGCTGTAGACAATTTTGACCCACAGCGTGGTTGTAAATTTTCTACTTTTGCCAAAAAAAGGATATTAGCACCAATTTTAGATTTTTTTAAAAAAAATCGTGTAGTTAGTATTTCTAGTAGTATGCAAAAGAATATTAACAGAATGTTACACATCTTGTTTAATTGTAATATTTTAAATATCAATACGTTGAAGTCAACTATACGAATTACTGATGAATTCAATGCAAGATATTCAAGTGAAGATAATAAAAAATATGAGAATAGTGATATTGCAGAAATCATAAAGGAATATTCTCTTTTATCTACGAGCAGTTTAGATGCTTCTTTGTTTAATGATAGCACAGCAACACTTATTGACTATGTAGAAGATAGCAGTTGTCAATGTCCTCAGTCCGATGTTCATGATATTTTGTGTCATAAAAGAGTAATGGATGCAATAAAAACACTGGAGAAACTCGAAGGAGATATACTTGTAAGACATTTCGGAATTGGTAGGCGAGAGTTTTGTGATTACAAAGATATTGAGCTTGAATTAGATATTTCAGTTGCAAAAATAAAGGAGATTGAAGCAATGGCATTAAGAAAGTTGAGAAACAATCAGTTGCACTTACGTGATGAGGTATAATATTTGTTTTTAATGTATAAACACCCCTAGAATCTATATGATTTTCGGGGTGTTTTTGTTTGTATGTATGAATTTTGTAAGCCTATGTAAGATTCTTCTTTATCTCCTTTAGTATTTCGTTTTTTATTTTTGTATTCTCTCTCAAGAACGTACGCGCCGCGTCATACCCTCGCCCTAATTTTATCTCACCAAAGCTATATGATGCACCTGCTTTTGATACAATCTCAAATTTCTCTCCGAGTGATAGTATTTCGCCTTCTTTTGAGATTCCCTCGTTGTATAGTAAGTCAAACTCTGTATGCTTAAATGGTGCTGCCACTTTATTTTTTACTACTTTTACTCTAACTCTACCACCTATAACTTCATCTCCTTTTTTAATCTGGGCAATTCTTCTTACATCGAGCCGTATAGAAGTATAAAATTTTAGTGCTTTACCGCCAGGGGTAGTCTCAGGATTACCAAACATAACACCAATCTGCATCCTAATTTGATTTATGAAGATTATTACAGTGTTACTCTTTGCAACGATTGCAGTCAATTTCCGAAGTGCTTGTGACATCAAGCGTGCTTGTTTACCAACATGGTACGCCCCCATCTCTCCCTCAATCTCATCTTTTGGAGTAAGTGCAGCTACTGAGTCAATCACAATTACATCTAGTTTTCCAGAACGTACCAGACTTTCTGTTATTTCCAATGCTTGTTCTCCTGTATCTGGTTGTGACACAAGCAGTTCTTTAGTTTTTACGCCCAATCTTTTTGCATATTCAGGGTCTAGTGCATGTTCTGCATCAACGAATGCACATATACCACCTTTTTTTTGAGATTCAGCTACTGCATGAAGTGCGAGAGTAGTCTTTCCTGATGATTCTGGACCATATATCTCAATAATTCTACCTTTCGGTAATCCTCCTACTCCAAGAGCCCAATCAAGCCCTATTGATCCGGTAGATACTGCATCTATATCTACCTTTGGTTTATCTCCAAGTTTCATTATTGCTCCTTCTCCAAATTTTGTTTGTATGGATTTTATTGTATCCTCAACACTTAAACCTATTTCTTTTGGTGCTTTTTTTACTGCCATAATTATTTTTTTAATTTGATAATTTATTATAATCTTTTGTTGTACTTGTACTTGTACTTGTACCGCTACTATTTATTTGTTCTACACTATATTCAGGTGTAGTCGTAGCACTTGTTGTCGTACTATTTTTTACAACAGGTGCGTTATATATAAGCTCAATCGTTTTTTGTACCGTCCTGTTAAACATGTCACGTGCCTTGATACTTATTATATTATAACCAGGGAAGAGGAGCAATTTTTCTTTGAACTTTCCTTTTTCATTTGTATATATTTGTCTATCGTCCATACTTATATATGAAATATTACTTGCAACTCCTATCACTTCAACAAGTGGATTTGCAACTCCTGTTCCTGTCAGTGGAGATTCTATCGTTATAGAAGGACCTATTATAAAATCCTTACTTTTATAATATGAATATGTAACGATTATTAATATAATAGTAAAAATAAGAGTCATTTTTACTGCAGTTTTTATATTTAGTTTGTTATCTCTTTTGTTATCCATATTTATTGAATATTCATCTTTGTAAGTTTTATCACTTATTCTTATCTTCCTCAGTCTCTTCATCGTTTTCTACATGTCCTTCCTCTTTGCCGTATACTTCTCTTGCTTTTGCTCCGTTTGCTGGACCTATTACACCCCTCTCTTCAAGTGTATCCATAAGTCTTGCTGCGCGTGCGTATCCTATTCTGAGTCTTCTCTGTAGGTATGAAGTAGATGCTTTGTCAGTCAATACAATGTCTTTTGCTTGTTCATACAGCTCATCTTCATCATCTTCTATAGTAGCCTCAAATATAGAGTTTTTCCCTTCATTGTCTGTAAAGGTAATTTCATCGGGTACAGCATTTTCATATTCGTTTGTTAGATATTTAACTATCTTTTTAACTTCAGATTCTGAAACAAATGCAGATTGAAGCCTTGTTGGCTTAGACATTTCCCCCGACATATACAGCATATCTCCAGCACCTAGCAGTTTTTCTGCGCCTCCAGCATCTAGAATCGTTCGTGAGTCTATCTGTGATGCTACTTGTAGGGCAATCCTAGCAGGTATGTTTGCTTTGATAAGTCCTGTGATTATGTTTACAGAAGGACGCTGTGTTGAAAGTATAAGATGAATACCAACGGCACGACTCATCTGTGCAAGCCTAACAATTGCAGATTCAAGTTCTCGTGGGTATGTCGTCATTATGTCAGCTAGTTCATCTATTATTATCACAATATAAGGCATCCTCTCTGGCATATCAAGCTTCTCTTCATCGGCATCTTTTGGTCCTTTGTTCTTTTCATGTGCAACAAGAGCTGGCTCCACTATGTTTTTATGATATGACGATATATTTTGTACTGATTCAGCTTCAAGTATGTCATACCGTCTATCCATCTCTCTTGCAGCCCATTTGAGAGCCAATATTGCTTTTTTTGCATCTGTTATGACAGGGGAGAGTAAGTGTGGGATTTTGTTATACAGTGTTAGCTCCACTCTTTTCGGGTCTATCATTATAAAACGTAGATTTTCTGGGGGGTCTTTGAATAATAATGAGTTTATTATTGTATGTATTGTTACAGATTTTCCTGATCCTGTCGCTCCTGCAATAAGTAGATGTGGCATTTTTGCTAAGTCTGAAAATAGTGCTTTGCCAGATATTCCTTTACCTAACGACAGTAGAAGTGGTTTCGGTGATTTTTGATATTCTTCAGAAGAAAGCAATGTTCCAAATCCAACCGTTGTTTTTGTGCTATTTGGTATTTCTATACCAACAAGAGATTTTCCAGGGATAGGAGCTTCTATCCGTATTGGGTGTGCAGCAAGAGCAAGGGATAAGTCATTTTGAAGCCCGACAATTCTCGATAGCTTTACACCTTCTGCAGGCTTTAGTGCGTATCTTGTTATAGAAGGACCGATTGAAATCTCATCCATCTCTACATTGACACCAAAGTTTTGCAGGGTTCTCTTTATTATATTTGCATTTGCTTTTATGTCCCCCACACCGGGTTTTCCTTTATCGTTTGCTAATAGCGATAGGGGAGGGGGAGAATATTTTGAGCTACCCATGTAATCAGCAGAAATACCATCTAATTCATCTTTTTTATCTGTAACACCTAGTGCATTTTTTATTTTACTTATCCCTCCTACTTTCATCTTTTCGTTTTTAATCTCCTCTTCCTCTTCCTCAATCTCAATTTTATTTTCATACTCATCATTATTTTCATCATTATACTCCTCATCCTTATTATCATCTTTTTTATCTTTCGTTATACTAATTCTCTTAAACCAAGATAAAGATTCTATTGTTGGTTTTGCGTCAAATATTACTGATAAAGAAATAATAAACAATGCTGATAAGAATATTAAAGATGTCCAAAAATCAAATAGTGATAGAAGCGGTTTTGATATTTCTCTGCCAAGAAGTCCGCCAAGGTCTCCTCCCACCAATATACTGACAATACCAAGACCAGAAAGAAAAAACACAATTGAGCCAACCGTCGTTGTGATGACAAGCTCTGGGCGTTTGTTTTTCAAAAATGACAAAGTCAAAAGAAGTAACAAGAGAGGTAAAATAAAATACCCAATTCCAAATAAGTATTCAAACCATTTGAAGATTGTTGTGCCTACTACTCCAGCTTTGCTGAATGATGCAAGTACAAAAAATATTGCAAACACAAAAAAAAGAATAGAAAGCATCCAATGCCTGGTCTCTTCTTTTAATGTTCCTAATGCCCCGATTACTTTTAATGCATTTTTAGATTTAGAAGTTTTTTTTGCCATAGAATATGCGAATATGTAAATATGTAAATATGTGAATAAATGTCAATGTTATGTAATTTTATCACACAATCAGTGTAATTGCTTTTAATCACCAAATAATTTTAATTATTCTTTTCTTATATTAAATAAAGAATAATAATTTATTTTGTAAATATACAGGTATTTGTGTAGTCAATTTCCACAATATTTTTAACACTGTCCGTGAGGTTTTAAAAGTCAAGACCTTTACATTTGTAATGGCTTTTATATAATGGACATACAAGAGAATATAGTTTTAGTGAGAGACAAATTTTTATAAATAAAAGATACGAAGTTAAATAGACAAAATTAAATTTTATAACAGACATATATATGGAATCTAAAAAAGACATATCTTTATATAAGACAAAGAATGAAATAAACAAGAAACAAGACTCTTCTGTTGGTTTTGGTAACTCTGTTTCTAAAGCTATAAATAAACAAAAAGAAGTGGTAACAAATACAGATGGTATTGAATACAATTTTAATGGATTTATAAACAAAAAGACAAAAAAACTTACAACTGCCCTGTACATGGTTACAAGTTTTCTATCGGACAATGAGCCATTGAAATGGAAACTTAGAGACTGTAGTGTATTGTTATTTTCTGGCATATCAAATGTCCGTAATAAAACTGTTTCAGAGGTTGATAATGTTTTTATAGGACACCTGGTTTCTATTGATGAAATAGTATCTTTACTAGAAGTGGCAGTGATGTCAAAATTAATATCAGAAATGAATTTTTCTATATTAAAGAAAGAATACAATATACTGAAAGACGCAATAAGCTCAAGTGACTATAAAGAAGAAAAATCAGGTAAGTTCATATTCCCAAATGAGTTCTTTGGTGAAAACAAGACATTAAGACAACCACAAGAAAAAGACTTCCAGCAACATAAAAATATGTATCTAAAAGATGATACAAGTAGACAATCGCCACCAGTAGAAAAAGTGAGCAATACTGCTTTGATAGGTAAAGGACAAATTGCAAACAATGAACAGAATAATAATAAAAGACAATCAAACCAAATAAAAACAATAAGAGAGAAATACATGTCCGTTAGGAAAAAAGATAAACCAATGGCAGTAAAGACAGACAGAAAAGACACTATTATAAAATTATTGAAAAGTAAAAAAGATAAGGAGTTCACAATAAAAGACATATCGCATGAGGTATCAGATTGTAGCGAGAAGACTATACAGAGAGAGCTTGTTTCTTTGGTTCTAAAAGGTGTATTAAAAAAGCGTGGAGAAAGGAGATGGAGTAGATACTCACTTAAATAGATATTACATAAGATGTCTTTTATAATATAATAAATCAAGATATTTTTAACTACATATATTCTGACCTTTAGATGATTTTGATTGAAAAAATAGTAGTTGGTTTTTTGGAATAAAAATGGAGTTTCTTTTTTAAAAGGACAATCTTGTGTATCAATTATTCACATTTCTTTTGTAGCACAGTTGTTATACCGTGCGGTATTATTTGAAGTCTCATTACACAACATTTTGAAAGTTATGGGGGCTTGCTTTTTAACATGAATAAGGTAGTATTTACCACGGTGGCAAATACTTTAAGGAATGATAATGAGTATTACTTATATGTAGTACTCTTTAGTTTTTGAGAGTTATCCCCAATTATGTTTACAGCTTTTGAATAAATGTAATATAATTATGCTAGGTTAATGTACATGTATTTTTTACGTTACATTAGTCTTGTCTGGCAGTTTGTCAGCAAAGAAGAGGATCATTGAAAATTAAATACTTCTCGGTATATCAAAACAATAAGTTTAATATTTTGTTTATCTTTTAATAGAAAATTTGCTTCGCAAATTTTCACCAATAGGATACAAAAAAATACAAACAATAAACTAAAGATTGTTTTGATGTAGTGCGGG
>CAZPPV010000031.1:0-6870 GCA_964588565.1 uncultured Candidatus Saccharibacteria bacterium
AAGCCATAATTCGATTTTAAATACTCGCCGCTCAGTTCGCCATATCCAATACACTACAACAATATTGAACATCATCTGTGGGCTATTACTATGCTGCAATATGTTTATCAACGCTTCCATTTTTTAAACTCTGAAACACCCCATATTGCACCGATGATAACCATGTATGTGTTTATGTACCATTGCGGCATTGATGCTAAAACAACATTAAAATAGTTCTGTACGGCTTCTGGCTCCACAATAGCAACAATCATCGGTGCTGATGATAAGATAAATGATAGCCGCCTTAAAAAGCGATCTTTATCTTCGAGCTGTGCCATTTCCCAAGCCTGATTATGTGTCTGTTCTGATTGCGCCAGTCTTATTTTATTATCAGCTACCGCCGCCGCTATTTTCCGTTTATCAACCTGCCCCTGCATGTATCCATTAAATGCACTTTTTCCAACATCAACCAACGCCCCAGCAATCCCTGACACTGGCGAAGCTATAAACCCAACAAGTTTAGTTAAAAATGCCATTGTAATATTTTTTTACTTGCTGCACTCCATCGTAAATGTCACCGCCGATTGTGTGGTTTTTTCCTGCTACACTTTGGTACATATCTGTAACCGCCGTATTTACATAATTTCCCGGATTCGCCGGGTTCAGATTGCTGGCCACATTACTGGCTACATTACTTATCTTTTTTGATATTAAATAAATACCGAAAGCAACACCGGCTACAATTAAACCATTAGTTTTTAAATTCATGTTATCACCTGATTAATATCAACATATACCTGCTTTCCGGTTGCATCATTAATACCCGCCCACTTTGCTATCGTATAATCTGATTTGCGCTTTCTTAAATCAATATGTAATCCCGGTAACCTCCAGTCTGGATATACCCCGACCGCCCCGATCTCTGGTATTGATTGCGCCGCTTCATAAGCCGTTTTTAGATCAACATCAAGTGGTTCGAAATCAATGGCCAATGATATTCGATCTATTCCATTATCCAACCCAGCAAAGTGCATACTGTTTTTGCTTTTTATATTCGGCCTGGCTATTGCCCCTTTAGCAGGTGATACCCGTATCCTTCCAATTATATTCCTCAATTTTTGGATTGTATAAATTACATTTTTATCCAATAGATCAAGCTGACCCTGAAATTCATTAGGTTTAAAATTATGGACATTATTCCAGTCAATATGTATTGCTGATACACCGGCACCATTATTTTCTGTTCCCACGTTATCCAGTTCTCTGTTTGTGTATGGTTTTTCGTTTATATATAGAACTCTAAATAAAATAAATGCCGTTAATGTTGTCGATATTAAGAGCACAACATTATTCATAAGCAATTCCGTTTTCATCTGCTATTTTTTTTATAATATTATCCGTTATATCATTTACATTTAATTTGCCAAATTCATCTGAATATTTAATTTTTGAAATTTTTTGCCTAATATCATCAAACGATACGCTTTCAACATTATCCTGGATATTATTAATAGAGTGGCCAACTAATTTACTAAAAAGAGCGAACCTATAATCATTTTTATTTTTTTTATTTTTTTTATATTTTTTATTAATTATCTTCATACGTCCTCCCATTCCATGTAACAAGATAAAGATTCCCCTGCGGTTATTTCACTTATTAAAAGCCCTGATCCTTCGCTTATTTCTATCGGCGCGTCATTCATCTTTAATATTACAGAACTATTTGATTTAATTTTTGCAATTGTGTCGCTTGTTATCGGTAATGTTGATACATTAGACACATAAATTTTAGATGCAGATAAAATACTACTATCATTTTTTTTATTTTTTCCAGCGATGCCAAAAAAATCTCCGGGAAGATAGCCGATCAATGTACTATCAGTATACTTTGATAAAATAATATTAAAATCATTACTATATGCTTTTATAAAATTTATGTTTGTAACTTTACCGCTACCAATTTTGTTAAATATAAGAAAGCTTGAAAAAGTCCCTGCAGCACTGGTTGCACTTCCCCCCCCAAAAAACTGATTATTTTTTAATGTTTTATTGTATGGTGTTGTCACAGCGTTTACATTACCGGCGATAATATTATATCGCCCCTCATGTTCACTTAGTGCAATTTTTACTTTTTGAGCAATACTTGAATAAATAGATACCCCACTGAATCTATCTTCATCATTTCTTATTGAAGCATAGGATACTCCTACATTATCTGCTCTATCAGATGGCACCCCAGCGGCTTTATAAAATTGTATATTTAAAGTTTCTGCCGCTTCTATAATTTGAAAATATTTTCCGCCGCCCAAGCGCATAGTTTCACCGGACAATAAATTTTGCTCATACACTCTCATTTATTTTGCACCTTTTAAAACTATCATAGCAACTATTAAAATAACACCGTAACCCATGTATTTAATTGTTGAGTTCGTTGTTTCCTGACTGGTCTGGCTTGCGCTTTTTGTGCTATTTATTGCCGCTAGCTCTACTGCTTGAGCCTTTTTTGCATTATCATTTTGAGATTCTGAAAGTGCTGAAAGTGCCGTTTTTGTAAAACTGTTCGCCGCACTAAATTGATCAGCCGCCATTGCTAGTGACTTCTCGAATGTTGTTTGGGAAAATCCAAAGGCGTTTTTTTGAATATCTGATGATAAAGATATTGCCTTACTTAATGAATTATTTGCAAGATCAATTGATTTTTTTATTGCCCCACCATCTAATACGTTTATGGTCGAATCATTTGCAGAAATATTACCAGTGCCACTTGCCCCGGTCGTTTTATTTGAAGTCTGCGTGAGATTTTTAGTTAAGCTAGTTGAATTCCCCCCGCCGAATAAACCCATTTTATACTGCTCCCTTTTTAATCAATAGCGCAATAATAACAATAATTCCTATAATTTCTATAGCATTTTTATTATTCTTTGTTACATTGTTTGCCCGTGGGACACTACCAAACGACAAAGAAGAACCACCGAACCCGCCGAATTTTACCCCAGTTGAATTACTGGCTTTGCTACTTCCGTTTATTCCGCCGCCGCCAGTTGATATACTAGGAAAGGAAAAAGACATTATTTTTTTACAACCATCAAAATTGCGACGATTGCAACAGCCGCATATATTACATGCTGATTTGTTACGCCTGATATAATAGGTCTGGAAGATCCACCATTTTTATTTGATGTTTTTACGTTCGCATATTCACCCGCAACTACCGCCGGCGAACCGCTTTTTTTTGTTACGACTTGCGTAGGATCACCCGTTGGAACCCCATAAAAATCATTTTGCAGATAGGAAATCCCCCCTGCAAACGCATCTTTCAGATTTTGGCCAACCCCCGCGCCAACATCCTTCGCTGATTTTTTCAAAGCGTCATTAATACCAAGCGATTTGCCTACGCCACTAAAAAAGTCACTAAACGAACTCATTTTATACCTCTGTCTCTCGACAGTAGAATTTTATATATACCGAATTTTTACAACCGTTCAATATTCGCGATATATTCCCCGTAAATATTTAGCGTATCCGCCGCCGATATTGAAACATCAAAGTTCATCGTTCGAGCATCTTGCGTTACCAATGCATCCGTCATGTTGTGCTGTACAATTGGATCAAAACAATAATGGTTTAATTGCGGAACCAGGCCATATTCTTTTTGCATGAATTGATTTGTTGCCGTTGGGACATCATCAAATATGACCAGTCCATTTTTCTTAACTTCAAGACTTGTCATATTTCCGGTATGAAAAAAGTGCATGCGCTTAATTAAGTGACCATGCGCCTGACCGTAAGGAATGACTACTGGAAACTTTCCGCCCACATTGAAGGTTGCGGGGTGGCTTACCATTGCCAAAATACCTGACAACGGCATGGGTGCTCCCAGCATTGAATAGCTTGATAGTGTCGGTGCCGTTGCACCGACTATATCAACTTCAACAGAAAAATCATTTACTCCCTCCGCTGTTCCAATACCACCAATCAATTCACCGCCCTGTCGCTTTGCCAGCATTTCAGTGAAATCAATTGTTAAGTGGCTGGCATCATCAAAAATCCCCTTGTACTTATTTATTGTATCAAGATCTTTTCCGCTAATGTCATAGAATGTTTTGGTATTCAGCTTGCACCGTATTTTAGAGATCATGGCCTTTGTGAATGCCGTACCTCCAAGACTGAGCGTTATTCGTTCAAAAGTTAGTCCGAGTTCATTACTCAGATCCATAGTTGCGAGACCAGTTGCAGCCACATTAAAAAAAGCTGGATTTTTCTTGAATAGCATGATTTCCCCTATCTCCCGACAGTAGATAAATGTTAATTAATTATTCGTAATAAGTCCGAACCAGAATCAGCCTTACAGATATTCGCCAATTACTGGCAATTTTTTTGCTACTGCAACGGCAACGATTGCGATTAAAGACATAATTGCGTATTTTTTGAACATGTTTGTTTTTTCCTGTATTAAGATTATTATTAATTAAGGCACAAAGTAAACACTTTTCTTTACTGTTTCGCAATCAGTTCTAAAACTTCTCGGAACTATTTTATATAGTTGTGCTTTATTTTTACCGCTTTTGATGTACCAGCAATTTTTTTATAAAATTCTAATGGCTTTAGTTCCTGAATTCGCACTGGAATAACCCCTGCAATCCTCGCCATTTTATCTATATCCGCACCTTCTTGCTGGCCAATAAATTTTATCTGGCATTGTGTATATGCTGTTTTTGGGATCTCTGCACCGCGCTGGCTTGTAACGTGTAACCTTCCGTTAAATTTTCTACATTTACGCAATAATCTACCGAAGTTTTCCCCGGCCTTTCCCGCAGTTTTAACAACATCCGCAAGTTCTTCTATCAGGATATACGTTTTTTTTCTACCATCAAGAACCGCCCAAACCACCCGGCACCACTGTTCAAACATTTCCGGATTATCATCACCTGAATATGCCAACCTGAATCCTGAGCCTGATTTAATTGCTGATTTCACTGCCCGGATATATTCCGGCATGTTTTCAAACCTGTTTGCCGCGTGGTCGTGATCTATATCCCACAGAAGTACACGTACACCTTGGCGGGGTATTGTTTTATTCTGCTTTAATGCCTGAGACTTGCCGCCGCCCGAACACGCTAAATATAATGTATTTACGTTATAAAGAGAAGTATTAGGATTCTTTGCCATTTTCTTTTTTATTTTGTTTCTTAATTTTTTCTTTTTCAATAGATTTTATTGCCATGTATCTCGGTAATGACAATCCTGCGGTAACCATTGCTAAACCTATTAGCGGATGCGTATCAATATCATAATATCTTGCAACTTCTTCTATTGATCCTGATAAAGCTGATTTTTCTTCCTTACTTAATGCAAGTGAATCCTCATTATATGCGTCCGCTATTTTTCCACAGAGTATTTCTATCATGACCGCGCACATTTCTCCAATTCCAGAACTTTCGGGCGTGGTATCTGACTGCTTATTGTCACAACCCGGTATAAAATCCCCTGTTTTTATTTCAGACTCTATATTTTCAAGTTCTTCTATAATTTCAGTATCTGAATCTTCAAATTTGTTTTCACTTTCCTTATTCATAATCACCTCAAATATCAAAATCAAAAAATGATTTTTCTTTTTTCTGTTTTTTCATTGTCACAGGTTCTGCTTCTGGTACCCGCTTAATATCCAGATTATTACCTGATTTAATTTCATCATCTATGTCTTTACATTCTGGCGAGAATAACTCTGCATTATTTAATACATATTCATGCGTTCCTTTATTTCTAACTGTTGAATGTACCGGGCAATCAAGATAAAAATCCCTTTCATTTTTTATTCTTCGCACTTTCGCTACCTCTTTACACTCTTTTATACTGCATAAACATGTTCCTACATTTTTATTTATTGGTTGCGGCATTTTCTCCCCCATTTTTTATGTGATCTAATTCTTTTATTAAGTCGCTGATTAATTCAACCATCATTAAGTTCACCTCAATAGCTGACACCATTACTTTATGTAATGGCACTTTTTCAATTAGTAACGCCTTATCTTTAAGTAACGAACATTTTTTTATTAATTTTTCCACCTTCACCAACCTTTTTTATAATTAAATTATTACAATATTGTTCGTACTCTGATTTTTTTTCTTTATCTTGCGTACAGTTATTGACAGAACTCCAAGGCGGCAAAAAACAGCCGCTAAGATCAACAGCCCCCGCCGATTTTCTGGCAATTGTCCAGATGTGTTTCTTTGTTGTAAATTCAATACCTGAAACCGATATGCCAAAAATTTGCCACCCTACTGGCTCCAAGTAACGCCCTGGCTTATCATTCCACTTCTTAACAAGATCAATAGGTACTCTGTCACATTGCGTAATATATGCGAACCAGTCCCCCCTATCTGCTGCCCTCCAGTGCTTATACAGATCAGTCCCTTTCACTTCTGTTTCACTCAGCCTACGCAACTCCCTCCATGCAGTGACGCTATGCCCTCCGATCTGCTGAAACTGCCGGATTCCCCACGTACTTGCCCATGAGTCCACCCTTTCTATAGATTTATTAGCATCCTTACCATATAGATCATCATCAACGCCATAAGCATCAATATTTTTGGATATATACTTAGCTATGTCCCCCGCCGCTGTACCCTTTGACCAGTCAATCGCTTTTGCATTAAATCTATACTTCTGCGCCCCTGCTTCCCCACCATCTTCTGCCATTGCATATTTTTTGTATATTGACCTGGCTGACTCCACTACTTCTTTACTCATGAATAACAACATGTGCCAGTGTGGTGTCCCATCGTGCTGCGGCTCTGCAACTCTTAATCCATATACATCAATTCCATCCCTTTTATATGCCGCTCTCACCCTTGCCCATACTTCTGACATGTATTTTTGTGCTTTCA
>CAZPPV010000032.1:0-6809 GCA_964588565.1 uncultured Candidatus Saccharibacteria bacterium
ATACTTGAAATCTTCTGTATAAACTATATACTTCTTATTATATGACAGATATTAAAGAAATCATAGAATTAATGAACTCTCCAAAAGAGAAAGATACAGAGTTAATAATAAAAGCGTATGAGTTTGCAAAGAACGCACACAATGGACAAAAAAGAATGAGCGGAGACCCTTATTTTATACATGCTTTTGCTACAGGTAAAAATCTTGCTACGTTTGGTATGGACGCACATACAATAGCTGCAGGATTATTACACGATACAATTGAAGATGCAAATATATCATCTGAGATGATTCAAAAAGAGTTTGGGAAAGAAATACTTTTTCTAGTAGAAGGCGTCACAAAACTTGGAAAATTAAAATATCGTGGTGTCGAACGCCATTCAGAGAGTCTGCGTAAACTTTTTGTGGCTACTGCAGAAGATGTAAGAGTACTCATAATAAAACTTGCGGATAGACTACATAACATACAAACATTAGATGGACACCCACGCGCAGACAAACGAGAACGAATAGCAATCGAAACACTTGAAATATATGCCCCTCTAGCCAACAGACTTGGAATGTGGAAACTAAAAAGTGAATTAGAAAATAATGCTTTTCCGTACGCATACCCAGATGAATATAAAAAAGTAAAAAACCTATTAAAGCAAAGAAATAAAGTTGATAAAAAATATCTTGAAAAAGTGTACAGATCACTCCAAAAAGAATTAGGAAAACAAGGAATACAAGGACATGTTATTCAAACAGGACACAGAGTAAAATCATTTTATAGTTTATACAAAAAACTTCTAAAACATGACATGGATATAGAACAAGTATATGATATCATCGCATTAAGAGTTGTGGTTCAACGTATTGAAGACTGCTACAGAGTATTAGGTATAATACATAGCGTATGGACACCATTACCAGGAAGAATAAAAGATTATATTGCAACGCCAAAACCAAATGGATACAAAAGTTTACATACTACAATATTTACAGGAGATGGTGGCGTTGTTGAGATTCAAATAAGAACTGAAGAAATGCACAAAGAAGCTGAATATGGAATTGCATCACACATATCATACAAAGAAGGATTTTTTGATAAAATAAAAGGAAGAGGTAAAAAAGTTACACCAAACAAAAAACTTAATTGGATTAATCAACTAAATGACTGGCAAAAAAATGTTTCAGAGTCTGGTGAGTATTTAGAAAACCTAAAAATGGACTTTTTTAAAGACAGAGTATTTGTATTTACACCAGAAGGAGATGTCATGGACCTACCAGAAGAATCCAGTCCTATTGATTTTGCTTATGCGATACACTCAGACATAGGAGACCATGTATCTGGCGCGGATGTAAACGGAAAATTTATATCACTAAATACAAAATTAAAAAATGGTGATATTGTTGAAATAAAAACAAAAAAAGGAAATCATCCTTCATCAAAATGGCTAGAATATGCAAAAACGACACTAGCAAAAAGACATATAAAAAATGCTCTACAAAAGATAGCAGACAATAAATAAACACACACTTACACATAAAAAAGCCAAACAATGTTTGGCTTTTTTATGTGTAAGTGTGTGTTTATTTCTATAAAGAAAAATTCTTAATAGAATACATCTCTTCGTCTTTTTCTACTTCCTTTTCATCTTTTATACACTTATCGTCATTTGAATCTACTTTTAATTCTTCTTGCTCTTGTTTTTCAGAGTTACTGTCATTGGTTTCAAGAGTTTCAATAATGTTCTCTTTATTTTCAATATCCTTATTTTCACTTAGAAGATTTACTTTTACATCTTTTCCTTTATCTATAATATTCAAAATCTGTATTAGATCCTCGTTTGAGAAAAAATCAATTGTAATTTTACCTCCAACTTCTCGTCTATCTATTTGAACACGCGTTCCTAAATTCTCTGTAAGTTTATCTTCCATCTCGATGGTCTCAGGGTCGATTATTAAGTCTTTTTTTCTTACTTTATCATACGCAATCCTCCGCGCTATACTTTCTGCTTCACGCACTGTAAGTTTCTTAAACATTACTTCTTTAAAAAGAGTAAGTTGTTCTTGTGGCCTATCGCTCAACATAAGTATTGGTCTTGTATGTCCTTCTGTTATCTTCCCAGCAGTAAGAGCTCCTAAAATTTCCTCCGGAAGCAACAATAATCTCAAGCTGTTTGAAACATACTCCCTACTCTTTCCAACCTTCTTTGCAACTTCAATATGTTTAAAGTTGAAATCATCTACGAGGCGCTGAAACGCTTTAGCTCTATCAACTGGATTAAGGTCTTCACGCTGTAAATTTTCGATAATAGCAAGTTCCAGTTTCATCTTATTGTCATCATCCCCCAATCTTATAACGACTGGGACCTGAGCGAGAGTAGCTAATTTTGATGCACGAAGACGTCTTTCTCCAGCGATAAGTTCATATTCTACCATCAGTCCGCCATCCTCTTTTTCAATCTCACGACGTGTTACGACAAGTGGCTGTAATACTCCATATTGCTTTATAGAGTCAGCAAGACTTTGTAGTTTTAATTGATCAAATTCTTTACGTGGCTGATATGGATTTGGTTTTATTTTATCAACTTCTATCCAAAAAATTGAATTACTAAATGATTGATTCATATTTTTAAAAATTCAGATAAACTAATATCAACATATTTTAACATAAATACCTGTTTCTGCAAAAAAAAAGCTACCTATGGTAGCTTTCAAAAGAATAACATGTATTTAGTTCCTTCACTTTTGTTTTTGTAAATTCATGGACTTCATTTTAGGCATTTTATTCTTCCATAGTATGTATTTCACTTCCCTTAATCTAGCCATTGCCAACGAATTACAAGGTGGCCATTTATCTTTTTTATCATAACCAGCGAAAAAACATGCAAGCTCAAACTCTGTCATACTTATAATATCTTCAAAGGTATTTTTTTTATGTGACATAAGAATATCTAATGTCTTTTCAGTAAACCCAGCATGCAAGAAAGGATAACGCGACGAAGGTACGATATTTCTTTCACCCATCCACGAACATACTCCAACTCTTCTAAAACTTCTAAAAACTGTCTTTCCAAGAATTCTAACTATCTTCCAATAATGAAACTTATTAAAATCTTTATACTTTATAATCCCTTTACTCCATAACATATGAAGCGTACGTTGAGAAATTGAAGAGTCATTAAAAGAACTAATCGTATCATCTTCAACAAAAGAAAGACCCCTTTCATCTAAACTTTCTTCAATACAATAAAGTGCTCGGGTTGTTATACTAGGAACTTTCTTCAAAAATGTCCCCATTTTCATACACGCGAGCCCTTTAAATGTACGAATTCTGGCTCTGGTAAGTAAACACCTCGTATTTTCACTTAACTTCTTTTCTTTATCAATAGTATCAGATAAAAAGTCATTCATATTCCACCTCCAGAATCAAATTACTTTCTGATTGCACAGTACTCCAAAACAGAATGAAAAGCAATAACACGAAGTGTGAAAATACAACCGGAAAATTACTAGATGGAAGCCATCAAAGTGTCAAAAAATATAAGGAACAGAAAAAGAATACCGAAAGAAGTGGAGGACAAAATGCTTGAAGTGAGACCACGTCAAGTGCTTTGATGTCTCACACCGATGGCGTTCTACGAACTATGAAAAATTGACGAGGATTAAAAAGACGAAACAAGTGCAAAAACTTATGGAGTTTATTGATGTGAAATTAAACAATAAAGTCGGACTAAAAAAAGCGAGAGAGCATCTGAACAACTGTCGATTATGTTCAGTGGTTTGAACAAAATACACATCTATTTATCTCCTTATATTTTCTCTGCCATTTCCACATTAAACTCGCCAATTTTTGTTCGCCTTAATTCTTTAACTGTTGCTGGAAACAAAAGACGTCTACCAATTTCCTCAGCGATAGAACGTACATATGAACCACTACCAACTTCCATCCTTATAGAAATTACATATCCATCTTCAAAAGAAAACATACTTAGAAGATCTATTGTATAAATTTTCATCGTTTTTATTGGAACGTCTACTTTTTCATTATTTCTAGCATATTTATACAACGGTTTTCCGTTCTTTTTTATTGCTGAATAAATTGGCACAGATAAATCTATATCACCAACCATATCCCTCAATACATTATTTATAACTTCTATGTCCAAATGTTCTACAACTTTACTATCAATTATATCCCCTTCCATATCACCAGTAGTTGTACTCCTGCCAATCAATATTTCTGATTCATACACCTTAGGTAATCCTATTAAATCTTTTAATTTTTTTGTACCAGTACCAACACCTATGAGCAAAAGACCTGTCGCAAGCGGGTCTAATGTACCAGCATGCCCCATCTTTTTTATGTTAAGCTTTTTTCTAAGCAAACGTATCACATCAAAAGATGTAATACCTTTTGGTTTATCTATGAGTAATATTTCATTTTCTATGTTTTTAATCATATTTTGATATTTATATTATAATATAAATATCAATTAATACCACAAAAAAAGCTGCCGATGACAGCCTTTTTAAGGTTCTAATTCAAAAATAATTATTTAAATATACACCACATATCTCTTCTATCCCATACGTGAAAATGTAATCCAAAAATTTGCACTGAATAATTTTTCTTATTTACATAGTTAGTAGAATTAAGAACATTAACATTCTCATCAATTAAAATATTGACATTTAAAGTGGTTTTCTCTTCATCAATATAATCACGAACTAAAATATTTTCTTCTGTTAATACCCAAGTAAAATCTTTCATATTTTCTGCGGAAGAAATAGCGGTGCCATACAATTTAATTTCCTCGGTATCCGCTTCAGTATTACTAAATGAATTACAAGATTTTGTAAAAAAACGTTTTTTACAAATAATTTTATCAAACTTTACATTGTATTCAACTTTACCAAAATTGGACTCAAGAAGACTTCTTTCTAAATCAATACCCATGATAACTACTCCTAATATGTTATTTTTTCTGATTGTTACTATATTAAAAAAATATATAATAGTCAACTATAAAAACAATCTAGCTAATCTTAAATCTTCATATGAATACTTTCCATCAAGTTTCTTATATACTGGTGATAATTTAGTATCCTCAAATTTTGCAAACGTCTTTTGTATTTCCCTCAAAGCATCCTTCTCTGGTTTAAATCTATCGAGTGTAATATTAGCATCCAATTCTTTCAACTTCTCCAAATGTGACAATATCGTACCAAGAGTAACACCACGACGCTCTACCATACCATCTATCGAAAGACCTTCGTCCAAGAGTTGTTTTGTTTTTTCGTATGTTGATTCTCGATTCTCATAAGCTACAGCAACACTCTGTGCATTCTGTGTAATTTTCTTATCATCAAGAGTCCCGCCACAACTCAAGATAAACTCTCCGTGTAATTCCGTTTTCTCTTTATCTGAAATACCTAATATCACTTTTTGGTGCTCCTTCGAGTCTGAAATAAGCTCTTTATCAAAAACAGAGACGGAGGTGTTAACAGAAAGTGCGATATCATTTAGACCCATGAGCTTTAGTCCAGAAATATTCCGCAAACGAGAAAGTGCAACATATCCCTGTCCAGGTACAAATGATTTTGATAAATCAATCTCTGTTGCATCCATACTCATACCCTGACTCTTATGTATCGTAATCGCCCACGCGAGACGAAGCGGTAACTGCCTGACTTGCGCAAGGGTTTTACCTTCTTCTTCTATCGCCCATGATGTTTCATCAACATGTATTTTTTTACCAGAAGTTATTTTTACAATTGGCGCATCATATGCATCAAAATCAACAACTGTTCCAAGGGTTCCGTTCACATACCCTGCTTCAAAATTATTTTTTACAAACATTACCAATGCTCCTTTTTTTAATCTCAAAACAGATGGCGCAAGTACACTTTTTTTTAATGTTTCAACCAAATTACCACGACCACTACTTTCCATATCAAACACAACACTATCTCCTGAAAGTTTTTCAAGTTCAGTATCATTTAAAGCATCAACATCCATATTGTGCGTGTAAAGTCTAGTTGGCACGATATCTCCATCAAGAGTTTTATTATATCTTGAACGAAGTATATTCATTGTTTCTTCTGACACACTACCAGCACGAACTTCATTTAAAACACCAGAGAGTATACTATCGTTCTGTCTAAATTGTTCGTTCAAGTAACATACTCTAATATTCATTTTTCCCCATGCATTAGATTCATTTGCAAAAATAACTTTTCTACTACCACGAACAATCGGAGGTAATTGAAAAAAATCTCCAGACAAAACAACCTGCAAGCCACCAAAAGGTTTATCATTACGCTTAAAGGCACGACACACACGCTCAACCATATCCAACATGTTTGGAGATAACATTGATACTTCATCTATTATAAGAACCTTTGTTTTATCAATTCGTTTCCATAAATACTGCTTTTGTTGCATGCCGTCGATATCATTTTCATTTAATTCATTTTTTATTCCTATTCCTGACCATGAATGTATCGTAACTCCACCAATATGAGTAGCCGCGATTCCAGTAGAAGCAGTAACACCAACAGCCACATCACGGTCTTTTAAATATCTAATATATTCATTAAGAACATGAGTCTTCCCAGAGCCTGCTTGCCCAGTCAAGTACACATTATTCCCCATTTTTAAAATATCAAGTGCTTCTTTTTGTCTCATTACCGATATTGTAACACGTAATGTATAAATAAAAATGTTTATCAAAATCTAATAAACTAATTTAGTTTTGGCGTTAATATGTTCAAGCTACTGAACATAATTGACAGTTAATTAATTCTAATTTAGACCTTTT
>CAZPPV010000033.1:0-6505 GCA_964588565.1 uncultured Candidatus Saccharibacteria bacterium
GAATTGAAGCTTTGCTTCTTGTTGTAAAGCTTAAATTCGGCGGGCCCACGAGGACTTGAACCTCGGTCAACGGTTTTGGAAACCGTTATTCTACCACTGAACTATAGGCCCTTACTATAAACGGCGGAACACTTCGTGTTCTGCCGTTTAGTATAACAAAAAAATACTATAATTTCTATTTTTTCATCTCCTTGTGTAGAGTATGCTTTTTACACCATTTACAGTGTTTTTTTAGCTCTATTTTACGTGTAACAAGTTTTTTGTTTTTCCTACTCCAGTAATTAATACGTTTACACGTCTGGCACGCAAGTTTTATAAGTTGATCTTGTGACATAATATTTTATTTATCAATCTGATTCCATCTAGAATACTCTAAAATGCCAAAAAAAGCAACTAAAACCCAAGACTATCTATAAAACAACTCATGCTTTCTCAACTCTCTCCTAATCTCTAAATAATTAGGAAGTACTTCTCCTACGAGCGACCAAAACTTTTGCGAATGGTTGAGTTCCTTTAAATGACATATCTCATGCACAATAATGTAATCCCGCAAATGTTCCGACAAAAATAGAACCTTATAATTAAAATTGAGATTTTGTCTTTTTGAACAACTACCCCACCGAGTCTTTTGATTTTTGATACTTATCTTGTTAAATGAATATTGATAATTTTTATTAAAAAAAATCACCCGTTCCTTCACGAGTTCAAGTGCTGTGTCCTTGTGCTTAAGATAATCATCAGCAGAAAAAACACGCACCTTACTGCTATCGACACTGCCGTAAAATTTAATCTTATCCGTCACCCACTGACTTTTTTCAGAAACAAACTTATCTATAAATGACTGTTTCACACCAAAAGGACTCGTAACAACAATACTGCTATCGCAGTACACTGCCAGACGCACACGCTTTGCTCTTTTACTTCTTCGTAATGTATATTTTGGTATTTCGTACATAGTTCTCCCATTTTACCAAAAAACAGCTAAACATTGAAGTGTTTTTATTCTACGCTATTTTTATTTAATTCTCTCACTTTCTTCTTGTCCCATTCCGCTGTCTCCACCAACACCAACAAGGATTTTAAACTTACTCCTATTTTTTATCTTAATCCGAAAACCACCAAGAGTAGAAAGAATAAATACTTTTTTAAATATCCAGAAACGAAGATAGACCTCTCTTACCTTTTTGGGTAAAATAAATCCGCGGATTCTATGTTCACAATCCCTTTCTTCAACCTCCGTTGAAAGAAAAGTATCGTTACCAAAACCAATCTCTGCAAAAACCTTTTTCATATTTTGTAAATTAAAATATCTTATTTTTTAATTTCTCCATGAACTCCTCTAAATTGTTTAAAGAAATATGTTAAGTAAAATAAAATCAGATTGGAATGCTACTGTTACACTAAATACTAGAAATTAATTTTAAATGTCGGGTCTGGCATTTTTCTCCAATCACTACCCGTGCTCCCCCCCCTTTTTTTTCATCATTCATATCCTCTCCAACTGAATAGAATATCTTTTTCTTTTGAGAATATTTTAGTATATCATTATCAAAAGAATCTTTCATGACAACTGAAAGATATTTTGGTATCAAATCTTCAAGAGATTTCGGGTAGGTGTTAGTATCTTCATAAAATGCTTCCGCTACAAAGACATGAGAGAAAAAGAACAACGGCGCTCGCCTGATAGCCCTATCTCCCTAGCGGAAATAGCCCGAACGATGACCGCTTGTTTGTATGTGCTTATCCCAAACCCTCCCATGCGCGCACAAGTCTAACTATTTATGTATGTTTTAAAAAATATATTATCCCTCACAATATTAAAAGCTGTATTATAAAACCCAACTTCTCCCCTTTTTACCTTCCCAACTTGTTTCGTTAATATATTAATTGCCTCATTTTCATCAAACCATACAACAATTAAACCATTATTCTTCTCATCTTCCGTCCTTGTGTCCTCTGGTAATTTTTTTATTGTCTTGACTGCAAGGCATACTGTTTCGTATTCTTTTGCATTTCTGTTTCTGTATTCATAAATCCTGCCAATCTCCTCAAGTACTTCGACTTCAAAATTTATTTCCTCATCACACTCACGCTTGATTTCCTTTTCAAGGTCATCACTTTTTGCCCCACCTCCAGCAAGTAAATAAAAACCATGTATAGGATTGGTAACGAATCCGAATTTTTTCTCATCATTAACAACGACAGCTTTTACCGTCATTCTTTTCCCCAAAGCATTCGGTTTCTCAAACTCTGGACTCTCAAAAATATCTTCGTCTATAATTATTCTTAAATACTCCATTTGCCTTATTATACAATAAAAAAACTCCAAACGCCTCAGCTATTAAGCTAAAATACTTGGAGTTGTTCAAATCTTGATAGTGACATATCTAAACAATTGTACTTCAAGAAAAAAGACAAACTTATGCGGGAAAAACTCGCTTTGGAAGAGAAGAAGAAAGGTCTTGGGAGCTCGTGAAATAACTGGAACGAACCCTCATGTTCGTGACAAAGCAGCTTAGCTTCGGCGCAACCGCGCCGTACGATTTTATCGTACGGCGTAAACGTTTTTTGTCCATCCGCTTTCGCCTTTGGCAAAAGCCAAAAAATTGAACGATTTGGATAAAGTCTTATTCTGGTGCGCCGGGAAGGATTTGAACCTTCGTAGGCTGATGCCGGCAGATTTACAGTCTGCTCCAATTGACCACTCTGGCACCGACGCATATTACCGCCCTAGTATAACACCTAGAACAGTAATTTTCAATTTTTTATCTACGCAACGGCTCCTTCTTTTTTTATAATTCTTTTTTTTGTTGAAACTCTTCTTTTGCTTCGTTCAACGTTGATGACTATTTCTCCCGCTTTCATACAAACAGATATTATCCCACCAGACAAAACTTTACTTGAAATCATAAATGAGGCTGTCGGAGTAAGTATCTTATTTTGAATCAATCGTTTTAGAGGACGCGCTCCATAATGTGGATCATATCCTTCTTTTGCCAAGTAAGAAATAACGTCATCGGTAACATTAAGAGTTATCTTTTTTTCTACCAATCTTTTTTTGACAATATCAATCTGAATCTTCACAATTTTTTCTATATCCTCTGGGGTTAATATGTCAAACATGATTATGTCATCAAGTCTATTTAAAAACTCTGGACGAAAATAATCTTTCAAGCTATTCATAACTCTATCTTTTGCATCACTATAGTCTTGCTTTGCATCGCCATTATTAAATCCAATAGCTTCCATACTGTCTATGTACTGCGAACCAATATTAGAGGTGAGTATAATAATACTATTTTTAAAATTCACTTTGCGTCCTTTTGCGTCAGTAAGATGCCCATTATCAAGAACCTGTAAAAGAATATTGAATACTTCTGGGTGAGCTTTTTCTATCTCATCAAACAGTATTACAGAATATGGTCTATGACGTACAGTTTCTGTTAAACTCCCTGCTTCATCGTGCCCAACATACCCAGGAGGAGAACCAATCATTTTTGATACGGAGTGCTTCTCCATATACTCAGACATATCAACACGAATAAGAGAATTATCATCATTAAACATAAACTCTGCGAGTGCTTTTGTAAGCTCTGTCTTCCCTACTCCAGTAGGACCAAGGAATATGAATGAACCAATGGGACGATTGGGATCTGCAATACCAGCACGAGAGCGTTTTACTGAGTCTGCTATTTTACTAATAACTTCGTCTTGTCCTACAACCCTCTTTCGTAGCTCATCTTCCATCCTCATAAGTTTTTCTGCTTCTTCTTCCATCATTTTCGTTACAGGAATACCAGTCCAGCGTGCTACAACCTCCGCAATATCCTGCTCTGTTATCTCTTCTTTTAAAATACGACGCGAGCGTTGTAATTTTTTTAACCTTGTTTCTTTTTTCTTAAGTTCATTTTCAAGTATTGGAATCATTCCATAACGTATCTCAGCTGTCTTTGCAAGATCTGCAGCAGCTTCAGCATTTTCTGCCTCAAAACGAAGTTCCTCTAACTCTTTTTTTATAGCTTTCATTGCTGTTAATGTATCTTTCTCATTTTTCCATTTCAATTCCAATTCACGAGTCTTTTCTTTTAAGTCTGCAATCTCCTTGTCTATTTTGGCGGTGCGTGATTTTGCACTCTTCCCTTCTTTGGTTTTTTCTTTTGCTTCTTTTTTGAGAGCTTCTTTTTCTATTTCTAAACGCATTATTTTTCTATGCGCCTCTTCAAGTACTGGTGGTTTTGTTTCAAGAGAAATACGCAAAGCAGATGTTGCTTCGTCTATCAAGTCAACAGCCTTGTCTGGCAAAAATCGGTCTGTGATGTAGCGACTACTAAGACTTACGGAAGAAATTATCGCGTCATCTGTGATTTTGACACCATGGAAAAGTTCATATTTTTCTTTTAATCCTCGCAATATCGCAATTGCATCTTCTAAAGATGGTTCATTAACATGCACTGGCTGAAATCTACGAGTAAGGGCAAGATCCTTTTCGATATATCGTTGATATTCTTTTATCGTCGTGGCACCTATTGCACGAAGCTCGCCACGAGCTAGCGCTGGCTTTAGCATATTTGCTGCGTCCATTGTTCCTTCTGCTGCACCAGCTCCAACGATAGTGTGTATCTCATCAATAAAAAGTATTATCTTTCCATCGGACCTTTCTATCTCTTTCATTATCTTTTTTAAACGGTCTTCAAATTCGCCTCTGTATTTTGTTCCAGCTATAAGCGATCCGAGGTCTAAGGACACAAGCTCCTTACCTTTTAGTGATTCTGGTACATCTCCTTTCGCCATACGATTTGCAAGACCCTCAACAACGGCAGTCTTACCGACCCCCGCTTCACCTATAAGTATTGGATTGTTTTTCGTCCTACGTGATAGTATCTGCATTATTCTGCCTATCTCTACGTCTCTCCCTATTACTGGGTCAAGTTTGTCCTGCGATGCAAGTGTTGTTAAATTTCTAGTATATTTTGCAATGGAACGAAATTGGTCTGTCTCACTAGCATCTGAAATATTACTATTACGCAACTCTTGAAGCACTCGTAATACATTTTCTTTATCAATACGGAATTTAGAAAGAACCTCACGCGCTGGTCCTGGTACATCCATTACTGCCACAAACATATGTTCTGTTGAGATGAATTCATCTTTTAAACTCACTGCCATCTTTGCACTATTTTCAAGAACCTTACCAAGCTCCTGAGTAAGATACATTTGATTGGTTTGAGATAACACATCAGAAGTACCATTAGATTCAAGTGAGTCCAATAGATGGTCAGTCAATAACATTGTATCTATCTCTAGTTTATCAAGAATGGAAATAACCATACTCTCTTCTTGAAGAATAAGAGCAGTAAGAAGATACATTGGGTCAACATGATTTTGCCCACGTTCAATAGCCAATTCATGCGCTCGCTGAACGGCTTCTTTTGCTTTTGAAGTAAAGTTTTTAAATGGTGGCATGGTTGAAAATAAAAATTAAAATTAAAAAATACTAATATACCCAAACAATACAACCTTATTTGCTTTTAGTCAAGCTATTACTACTAGTAGCAGATTTAATATTTATATTTTTGTCGCCAGTAGATATGCTCTTTGTTGGATTGGCAATGTTGTACAGTGCCTTCTCTATTGCGTTTGTAGGTATTGAAAGAATTTTACCGTCATTAGTTATCACATTTACACCTATAAGATTTCCATCCATGTCTAGAGTTGGGCCACCAACCCCTTTTTTAGTAATCTCAAAACTTGGCACAATATATTTTAAAACATCTTTACTTTTAGTGATTTTGCTATCTTTGTTTGTTTTTTTGGTAGGATTTCCTACTTCTATAGGAGCAATATTTGTTTCTAAATCTAGACGGGACACAATACCTGTCAAAACAGTTCTACCATCTTCACCACCAAGTGCGATAATAGTCTGTCCAAGCTTTACGTTATCCGGACTAAGCAGAGATATTGGCGTTAGATTAATATTATTATTTTTAACATCTTCTTTGTCTTTTGTTGTGGTTGCATTGGTAGATTTAACTGCCCGTAATACTATAAAATCATTTTCCTCAGACAATACTTTTGCTCTCATCGTTTTACCATATTCAGAAATAATCAAATTATTACGATTACCTTCGATCCTCTTTTTATCAGTAATTATTATACCATCTTTAGAAACAACAACCCCAAGACTAAGTGGAATATTTTTCCCGTCTTTATCTGTAGCGCTAACCTGCACTAAACTTTTTGATGCTTTTTCTACGACACCTACAACCAAATCTTTTTCATTAACTATTATTTTTTTTATTACGGTGGTAACTTTTCTCTCTCCTGGAACAATGGTCTGGATTGTTTTATTTATCACTCTGTTTATTGTTTGTGTAACATAGGGAGGTGCTTGATCCATTAACGTTACCGTTACAATTCCTGTAGCAATCGATGTTACAAAACTCGTCAAAAGTGTAAGTAGTACAATTTGTGTTTTATTTAGATTTTCCATCTTCATAAACTCAAT
>CAZPPV010000034.1:0-6450 GCA_964588565.1 uncultured Candidatus Saccharibacteria bacterium
ATACTTCATGTTTATGTTTATTTTATATTGTGTATTTTTCGGATTAAGTCCAGAAAACTGAGAGGCACTTAGAGCAACTTCTTTGTAGGTATTTCCGCGGTATTTTGCATCTACGCGGTTTCGTACAACCCACCCAATCAATCTCATTTCATCTTTATTTTTTGTTTCAGAGAAAATTACACGCGCGAGCCACAATATATTAGTTTTATCGATTTTAGAGTTTTTTATAGTAGGGGTGATTCTTTGAACATTCATGTATGAATGGAAAGGTAAGGAAACCATTCCAGCATAACTAGATAATATCGCTGTTAATGTGATAAGTATTGTTTGTGTCATATTTTAGTTTAAAATTAAAAAAGAACCAGGTAAGTAGGCTCTATTAGTATTTGTACCGATGTATGATACTTTGTGTATAATAGCATATTTATTCTAATTTGTCAATATCACCGGGACTAAGTTCAAGAAATAATTGCAACACTTCATTAGAAAGTAAGTATAATGAGGTATATGGCAAAATCAAAAAAACAGGATTCGTTTACGAATCCTGTCCACACATCCTGTGTTTTATATTTTACCCCATACCTCCAACATTAGATGCTTGATCAGCAAATGGATCAACTGGACGTGTACCATTAATCTTGTAGCTAGATACGTCCTTAGATAATTTTGCATGAATATCACCATATACAGCAAGGCTATCAACATACACTCCACCATCAATGGTAATATTCACACCTTCAAATTTTGATACTGATTTTGAATCAAAATTTGAAGCCCATTCTGTACTATTTGAAGTAATAATGTTTCCACCAGAAAGATTACCTACTGCAATATTTGTTTTATCAATCGCGATAGAAACATTTCGTACGATATTTCCATTTTTCATATAAACAGGTACATTTGCATAAAAATATACGGACTTAGTCTTGTCGTTAACTTTAAACGCTGTATCAGCAATCAGTGCGGTTCCATTGAAGATACGGAGATTTCCGCCACACATTGTTGTGTCTTCAGTTAACTTTACAGTAACACTGGTTTTTTTAGTATTCCATTCAGAGGTATTACCTAAAGACCAATTTTCAGTAAGATTCTTTTCAAATGTTCCTTGAATATCAATACGTCTAGTGAAACAACTACCTGTTCTTTCATTAGTTATAATGGAAATAAAATATGTCTTATTCTTCCCATTATTTCCATTCTGACGCACAGTGTCTGTTTCTGAAATAGGCTCAACTGCCAATGCATCATTTGGAAAATTTTTAGTCTTATTTTTAGTTGTAACATTTGGCGAAACTTTATTAATTACAGGAACTGAAGAAGTATTTACATCCCCCGGTTTGTTGTTAGTAATGGTGCCATTGGCACCATTACAACCTGCCAACATGACAGACACAAAAATAAATACAACAGCAAATAATTTATACATTTCTTATTCCTCATTTTTTAGTTAAAGGTTTAGGTTATTAAAGTGCTATAACTCTACATAGTAGCATAACATTATTATATAGAAAGGTCAAGTCCTTTTCATCATATCAACTTGCTAAAACATAATATTGATGTAATATATCAATAGAAATTTATATTCTTTGATATTTTAAAATACAACTGAATAGGTTATACACCTAGGGGGCTGAATAATGGAAATGATAAAAATGATAGCCATCATTACAATACTCTTTTCAACTAATCATACTAATTTAGAAACATGTATAAATAGTAATAGATATAAAAAAGAATGTACCTCTATGAGATACATAAAAAATAATACCAGAATTTCTATAGGACACCGTCACACTAATAGGAACAATCAAACGCTTCGTGAAATACACAAATACAACCTACTAAAACGAACTAATTTGATTAGAACGATAGACATACCGGATTCTCACAAGAACCAAGTAACGATAAAAAACAAAGCAAACAATCCAATTTACATACATAAAACAAATCAACACAATAAACCACGTATCTTTCAAATCTTATCTTCGTGGCAAGTCATCTCAATTATTACAATCGGCACAATTATATCCATAATAATGACGGGACTAATGTAAAATGAAATTCTATAGTACAAAATAATACAAATAGCGGAGCAATAAATTACTCCGCTATTTTTTTGTTAAGTTATAGACCACAGATTATCAATTTGAACAATCCCTCCAAAAAGTATGGATACGTGCGCCCTCTATATCTCACACGTACCCGATACGCACGCAAGCTCTTTTGCAATTTCTGTTTTGTCTTCTTTTTCATAAATAACAATCTTTGAAAAATCTATATTTTTAAATTTTTTGGACAATTCTTCAAATTCCTTTTTATTTATCTCTTCATATGGTTGAAGTGGGTATACAGAATCAGTTCTCGGCAAGAAAGATAACCCTCCAACTACATCCCAATTACTATACACCCAATTTGCAACACTTATCCATTCATCTTCTCCTACAGAAACCGTCACTGATGGATTATGCTCTGTAAAATTCTCTTTTACAAGTTTCCAATGTTCAAGTTGTTCTAAAGCTGTTATATCATTTTTAAATATTGCGTTATCTGGTGCTTTTACAGGAAAATCAAAAACATAAGTATTAGCAGATTCCATAGCTTGTCCAACTTCAGGATGATATGGTACACCTTGATCTTTAAGCATACTAAATAGTGGATCTGTAGCAGATATGCGAACTCTACGAATATAATATTCTGCATGTCTTGGGTGCATCCCGGAAGAACAATCGACCATCTGAGACAACGTTCCTGACGGTTTTACGCTTGTAACACAAGTAGACCGACCAACCCCAAATTTCTTTGCATAAATCTTATTCACACTAACAACCTCGTCACGCAGTTTACGCAAAACAGGAGCGTTACGCACAACAGGACAATCCCATTGACCTGTTATTGAAACACCAAGTAAACGTTCTTTTTCACAGTTATCAGACCATTTTTTTGAAAGATATGAGAATTTTGTAAGAGTTGATTGATAAGTACCCAAGATAGTTGCAACTCGTATTTTCTTTAGCAATGTACTTTCTGTATCTTCAGGACGAGCAACAACTTCAGAGAGATTACAAAATTGTTTTGATTGCAGTATTATTTCTCCGCATGGGTTTGTACCCATCTGACTTGTATCTCCTTTTAGAACCTTCATACGGCGTTCTGGTAATGTATTCCCGAGTGCTCCGCGATTAAATATTCCTCTCTCACCTGACCCACTTTTCATAAGGGCAACCCATTCATCCATAAATTCAATATTATCTGGTTTGTCCATATAAACAGCAGAATTATTTGCCATCATTCTTTGTGGTTCATTTATATAAAACTGACCTTTTTTTGCATCTCTCATTTCTCTGTCATCAAGGTCAGATAAAGAAATGAGAGCACTACGTCTAACACCACCAGAAACAACTACTTCACCTATCTTACAAACTATATCATGTACATCTAAATTGGACAGCCGTTTACCTTGACGTCTCAATATTTTTTCGCGAGTAAAATTTATTACTTGTCGCAGAGGATCGGGGCCAGAAGACCTTCCTCCCATCGTCATAAGTCTTGCTCCTGCAGGTCGCAATTTTGAATAATCAAAATCAATATCATTACCAGAAAACCAGGTCTTCATACCAAGTATCAGTGCATCCGCCCAACCTTCTTTACTATCATTAATCACACTAGTTGTAATTTTTTTTCCAGTTTGTATTTCTATCTGCGGAAGTGCTTGAACATTCCTACTCTCTACAGAAAAACCAACACCTGCACCACACATAAGTATATACATTATTTCTCCAAAATCTTGTAACTTTGAAGGTGCAACAAACGAACAATTATACGCACAAACATTTGTCTTGCGTGCAGGCTCTCCAGCAAATTGCAAAAGGCGCATAGATGGCATGGATTCATGTTTAAGAATTCCATCTCTTACTTCATCATATTCTTTTATAGAAAGAGCTTTGCCTATATTCTCTTCCATAAAATCCATATATCTATCTACTGTTTCTATCCACGTCTCTCTTCGTGACTTATCATTAAGCCATCTTGAATAAGTCCTATAATATATAAACTCGGCTAATGTGTTATTAAAATACTTCTCTCCTTCTTTTGTCAATTTTTTAACTTCCTTAGATACTTCACCTATGTAATCTCTTATGTTTGTATGTTCTTGACGATACAATATATAAGATTTTGTAGTTTTGGTAAAATCTTCTAAAATAAGTTCTCTTTCCACAATA
Source organism: uncultured Candidatus Saccharibacteria bacterium (assembly GCA_964588565.1). Lineage (GTDB taxonomy): Bacteria > Patescibacteriota > Minisyncoccia > Phycocordibacterales > UBA1539 > CAYSEK01. The sequence continues at coordinate 4,221 of CAZPPV010000034.1, forward strand.
TCTTGAATACTCTCAACTGTAGGCGTAAAATCACTTCCAATAATCTTACGCATCTTTTTTAATTCAGACAAAACTTTTCTTGCAATATATTCTGCTTCTTTTTCTGTTCCCTCTCCTGTAGCAATCATTGCCTTATATACTGCATTTGATATTCTCAAGATATCAAAGTCTTCAAGAGAACCATCTCTTTTTTTTACTTTTTTTACAATATTTTGAGTTTTTTTTGCAATTTTTGTATTTTTTGGCATATTTTTTGAACAAAATTAAAAGATTTACTAAAAACGTAACTTCATTTTACATCAAAAATTGAATCTACACATTGTGGATATCAATACAGAAAACAAAAAAAAAGGTGTGGCAAATAAAACAAATAAAATATGGCTTTATTCCTTTGTATGAAGAATGTATAAAATTACACCATGCTAAATTTTAATTTATCTATTGCATACATCTAAATAAAAAAACAATTCATATATAATATGAATTGTTTTTTTATTATTTCTATAATTCTTTATTCTACAATTTTTGAAGTTTCTCCCTTCACTTCTTCTTGCTTTTCTTCATCTTTAGAATCTTCTGGTCTTTCTTTTACTTTTTCCTCTTTCAGCGCTCCTTCTTTGTTTTCTGATGGAATTTCTTCCTTTTTTTCTTCTACTTCTTTTTCTTCCTCCGTCTTCTCCTTTATAATAGGATTTTTCTTTGGGAGTACGTTTATCTTCTTACCTTCTATTATTTTTTCACGGATAAGTAAATTATGCATCGTATCAGAAACTTGCGCTCCAACGGACGTCCAATATTTAACTCTATCTCCATCTATTTGTATATTATTCGAATTCGGGTTATATGAACCAAGAAGCTCCACATTATCACCACTCTTTGGTCCTCTTTTCGAGTCAGTAACAACAACCCTAAATGCTGGATTGTTCTTTCTTCCTACTCTTTGTAGTCTAATCTTTAACATGGCGAATATACTACCATAGATAGCACCAAAACGTCAATATTTCGTTAAAGATAATAAAAAAGGCAGTGAAAACATCATTTTTGTTTTAGTATATTTCTATCATGAGATATAAAACAAAAATGAACATATTTAGAGAAAAATTGAATAAATATTTTAGAAGCGAGTAAAAATGGGAAAGGTGTAATTTTGGATGCTGTTTGTGAGATAACCGGACTTAAAAGAATACAAACAATCAGAAGTTTCAAAAAACTTCAATTAACAGACAAAGCGTCTTTCAAGGAAACTCGGGGTAGAAAAACAATCTATGGACATGAAGTAAATGCTTTACTGAAAGAAATATGGGGAATATCATACAGGTTGTCAGGAGAACTGTTACACCCGATAATCAACGAATATCTAAAATCCATCAAGAGAAAAAAGAATTACCATTATTCAAAACAATCGGGAAAACTGATTCTTGAAATGTCTGAAGGTACTGTTAAAAACAGGATTAAAAAGTTTAGAGACAAGGAAGGAGTAAAGAAAAAAGGATTAAGTGGGACAAAACCAGCAAAACTCAAAAGTATCATCCCCGTGTTCTTCGGTTCTTGGAAAGATAAAGATGTTGGACATGGACAACTGGATACAGTTGCATTATGCGGAAGTTCTTTGGCGGGAGACTTCATGTGGGTGCTTTATTATGTTGATATTGCTACTTATTGGACTGTTTTCAAACTTCAGTGGAACAAAGGTCAACATGTGACAGTTGAAGCTTTTGAGGAGATTATCAAGAGATTGCCATTCAAGATACTTGGAGCTCATCCTGATGGCGAAACTGAGTTTATCAACTACCTGCTGAAAGGATTCTATGATGAACGCGGTATTGAACTGACAAGATCAAGGGCAAACAAAAAGAATGATAATTTCGGAGTGGAAGAAAGAAACGGTCATGTTGTCAGAAAGTTTTTTGGATATCCGAGGCTGGAGTGCAAGGATTTGTTGGATGATTTTAATTTGCTTGCGGATAAAATATGTTTGTTTGTGAATCACTTCAAACCTGTCAAAAGAACAATTGAAAAAACCAAACTAAGTTCAAAGTATGAACGAAAGTTTGATAAAGCCAAGACTCCGTATCAAAGAGTTTTGGAACACCCTTCAATCTCAAAAGAGATTAAAGACAAACTAAGGCAGGAACATGAAAGTTTAGACATCTTGTCTTTAAAAAGAGAGATTGATACAATGATTTTATTACTAATGGAAAAGAATAGAAAACACAAAAAACAGAAGTGA
>CAZPPV010000035.1:0-6286 GCA_964588565.1 uncultured Candidatus Saccharibacteria bacterium
AGCATACCCGTTAAGTGCAATAAGATCACCTATAGATATTACCCCTTTTTGAATTAACCCGACCGATAAAACAAATATTGTAACCCTTGTTACTGTCACAATAACCCTCTGGTAAAATGAAATATTGCTCCACACCTTCTCCACTTTATGCCAAAGACGTGCAGCAATATTCACAAATCTCTTGTGGATATTTTTTGATTCATACTCTTCCGATGTAAATTTCTTTACCGCGGAAATATTAGCAGTTGCATCCCATGAATAACCATATGCTTTACCCCATGATTTGCTCCCTTTACGTGTAAGCTCAGCTACCGGCGCAATAATTTTTAATAAAGTAATTAAATAAATGAACACTCCTGCAACAAGTACAGAACCGAGCACCCAATTTATAGCAAACGATATTGCAATACCAATACCAATACTTAAAAACTGTGGCGCAAGAGTAATGACAACATTCTCAATGATCATATTCATTGAACCACTTGCCATATTAATGTTTTCTCTCACTTCTCCAATCTTTTTATTTGAATAAAAAGAAACTGGAAGTTTAAGTAAATACGAATGAGCTCTTGCAAGATAACGCCCATGAATATCTGTACCTATCCAAGATTTCTTTATTGAATTAATCCAATCAACAACATCCGCAATTATCTGGACCGTCGCAAATATAATAATAAACAAAAGCCACATCGGCATCTCAAACGCACTCCCAACAAACACCTGTACCGATGGCTTTAATACCGTATCAAAAAACCGCCCGATGAGGTAAGGCACCGTACCGTTAGCAAGCGCGGAGATAACACCAAGCACACTCAAAAAAATAACCTGCTTCCTGTACTCCAGTAGATATTTAAACAATATCTTCCACCCCTTACTCAAATCTGTTTTCTTCTTTTTGTTTTTATTCATTTATTTTTTGCCAGTTTTGCTTCTTTTTTTAGCTTTTTGCAAGTTTAAATTCTAGGAGAGATGGGTTCAATATCAAGATCTTTTCGCACAAACATATCTCGAATCATATCGCGAAAAAATTCGCTTCTGTTTGCATACTTTCCAATCTTTATTTCCCTCTCCACAATATCTGATAGTTCTTTATTAACTGAAATATTATAATTTATCATATTTGTTCATTAGATTAACAACGTAAACGCACTATAGCATAGTATGTTGTTGTTGCTGACAATAATTTTTACCTCATTTCTCCCCAGCGTTTACCAGTTGCTACGTGTACAATTAGAGGTAGCGGAATGTCAGGAAAATGTTCCATCGCATCTTTGATAACCTGCGTCGCTTCTTTTACTATACTGTTTTTAACTTCATAAATAAGTTCGTCGTGTATTTGAAGAAGCAAGTGTGTGTTGCCTTGCAATCCAGTTTCTTTCAATCTATCATCAACTTTTTTCATCGCTATTTTTATAACATCCGCTGCTGTTCCTTGTAGTGGCGCATTCACTGCCATCCTCTCTGCCATTGCCCTGATAAAAGGAACCGACGAGTTTATTCCTTTAAAATACCTCCTACGCCCGAACATTGTTTGAGTAAAACCTGTTTTATGCGCTTCTTTTTTTACACCCTCAAAATATTCTCTAATCTTTGGAAAAGTTTCAAAATAATTATTATAAAACTCCTGAGCCTCACCGCGAGTACCACCAAGATTATCTTTTAGTGCGTTTATACCCATTCCATAAATAATTCCAAAGTTTATCACTTTTGCTTTGCGACGCATCTCCTTTGTAACCTCCCGCTCAAGTACTCCAAACACAAAAGATGCGACTGATGAATGCACATCTTTCCCTTCTTTAAATACACTTATAAGCTTTTCGTCTTTTGCCATCACCGCCAAAACTCTCATCTCAATCTGTGAATAATCAAAAGAAACTAAGCTATACCCATCTTGTGCGACAAAAGCACTTCTTACTGTCTCTCCGAGCCCATCACGTACTGGAATATTTTGCATATTCGGATTTTGTGATGACATTCGTCCTGTTGTTGTACCAGCTTGATTTAAAGTTGAATGTAGTCGACCATCACTACCAACCATCTCTGGAATGTTGTCGATATAGGTAGATAGAAGTTTTTGTAATTCTCTATAAGAAAGAATCTTATCTATTATTTTATGCTCTCCGAGTAGTTTAACAAGCTCTGATTCGCGAGTAGAGCGAGCACCTCCAGCGGTCTTTTTTAACCCTTTTGCAGAAAGTCCCATCTTGTCAAACAAAACCTCGCCAATCTGTTTAGGAGAATTAATATTAAACTCACCATCTGCAAGTTTCCATATATCACCTTCAAGCAGTGTAAGTTTTTCGTGATAATCTTTTGACAAATTATCGAGATATGCTACATCAACAACAATCCCATATTTCTGTGCTTCTTCTATTATTGGAATAAGAGGTAATTCAATATCTTTATACACACTTTCTAGCCCAAGTTTCTCTATCTCTTTTAAAAGAATTGGGCTTGAATCTTTCACTGTATCTTTGCATGTAAACTCCAATACATCTTCTAATTTTGGATTTGTTATATCTGAGTTTATAAGCCAGAGTGCAATCTGTGCTTCTTTTAATTCCCTTGGGTCCGTATCTTCTTTTACTTGAACAACATTTTCTTCTTTATCTCTCTTATTGCTATTTATTTCTCTTACTCTCTCCCTAAGTGCCCTAAAGTCTAATTCTGTAAATAATTTATCAACCTTTTTAGTGTCAAAAGTCTCCTTCCAGTTTTTTTTCGGTAAAGAAAACTTAATTGGAACGTCTAATCTTATTGTAGCTAAAGTTTTTGAAAACATTGCCTCATCTTCTCCTTCTTTCAAAAGATTTATCATACGGGGTTTTATTCCTGCACCCATAAATGCCGATTCATCTTTTTTTAATTTCTTATACATATCCTCCAACGTCCCAAAGTTTTGTATTAAGGTGGTTGCTGTTTTTTCTCCTATACCTGCAATTCCAATAATGTTATCCGATGGGTCGCCACGAAGACCCTTAAAATCAATGAGGAGTGCTGGAACGAAACCAAATCTACCTACAACAGCCTTTTCATTATAGATTATTGTATCATTGATTCCTTTTTTGAGAGTGTAAACCACAACTTTGTCATCATCTACAAGTTGCATAGTATCCATATCACCTGACGCTATTATTGTCTTTAAGTTTTTTTGTTCTTTTACTTGTTCTACAATAGTTCCCAATATATCATCTGCTTCAAACCCCACCTTGTTGTATATCGGGATACCAAAAGCTTTAAAAATATCGTTGGAGCGCTTTATTTGATGAATAAGATCTTCTTCAGACTTAGCTCTTCCTTTTTTGTATTCTTTATACGCTTCGTGTCTAAATGTTGGCTCAGGCAAATCATAACATGCTGCTATATAGTCTGGCTTTAATTCTTTAATTATTTTTATAAGCATTGTTGAAACACCATAGAGTGCCCCAGTTGGTTCACCTGCACTTGAGGTGAAGTCTGGGAGTGCATGGTATGCACGATGTAGTATTGCATGAACATCAAGTAATATAAGTATTTTTTTATCTTTATTATTCTTTGTCATACGAATATTCTACCTCTCTTGTGTTTTCATCTATAAATTCAAAATAAATTCTATTTATATCTTTGGGAAGTATGTTTGCGACTCTCTCTGGCCACTCTATAAAGATAAGATTCTGTGGATTATTTGAAATCTCTTCCCAACCTAAGAGGGACAATTCCTTTCCACTCTCTAATCTGTATGCATCAATATGAATGATACTAGCAAATTTACAAACCTCTGGTAATTCATAAATTTTCTCTATAACAAATGTAGGGCTTGTTATGGAACCTTCCACACAAAGAGTTCTTGCAACACTTTTTACAAAAGTAGTTTTGCCTGCACCAAGATCACCTTGCAACCCAACAATCACAGCTCTTGTACTTTTTTTGTTTTCCAATATATTCTCTACAAAAGATTTAGCAAATTTGTCAATCTCTTTAATACTGTTGAGTAAAATTTTCATATTAAACTCATTTTACCACAATGCACAATAAAAAAACGCAGGGGGTGTAAAATCCCTGCGTTTGTTGCCTTAAGTTACGTAATTAATAAGGATAAGAATAAGTATAGTAGTCTGGGGCATAGCTATTATAGTAACCACTATTATAGTAACCACCATAATAGTTGCCAGTACAAATATACCCTGGAGAAAGACCGCTATTTATTCTAGCTTCATTCCGAGCAAAACATTTCGCTATGCTTTTCTCTTCTATTGTTATTTTCTTCTGTTCATTTTTATACGCTTTTTTAACACTTTGCGTATTGCGATACTTCTGATATATATATCCATTATAATTAACTCCTGGATATATAGCACAACCAGAAATAAATAGAATAAAAAAGAAAACTACTACGTATTTTAAAATGTTCATAATACACCTCCTCTAAGTATTATTTATCTACCTAGAGTATACCATAGATTGATAGTATCTGTCAAGTCCGCACAACATACATACTCCTCAAAAAATAATGGGGTAATAAAAGAAACACTGATTTAATAAAAAGCAATATTGTTTTTTATCGAAAAACAATATAGTATTTACATAATATGGTTGTATTTGATGAAGCAAAACAAAAAAAACAACTCGAAGAACTTCACGAAAAAGAGGAAGAGAAGCTTGTTGAGATGTTATCTGTAAAGTATGGTATTCCATATATTAATCTAATAGCGGTACAGATAAATGCTCGAGCACTTTTAGTTATAAAAGAAAAAGAAGCGAAAGAGTCTACCATTGCAGTCTTTGATGTACTAGGTAAAAAAATAAAAGTTGCTATTTTTTCACCCAATAACGACAAAACACAAGAAGAACTTAGAATACTTGGAGATCTTGGGTATAAAATAGACCTATACATGGCTTCACATGTAGGAATTGAACATGTGTGGGAGCGATACAAAGATATTACCTCAACACAAAAAACAGAAGCTGGAGTACTTAGTATTTCAGAAGAAGAAATTACAGGTATATCAAAAAAATATAAGAACATAGAAGAAATAGGTGGCGCTGTAAAAGAGGCACTAAAATCAAAAGATGTTCATAGAGTATCAAAAGTTTTTGAGATTATACTTGGAGGTGCTATCACCATTGGAGTGTCAGACATACACACAGACCCGCAAGAAGATTCTGTACGATTACGTTATAGACTAGACGGAATATTACAGGATATCGCTTTTTTAGATCATAAAACATACCACCTGTTAATATCTAGAATAAAACTACTGTCTGGACTTAAGTTAAATATTACAACAGATACACAAGACGGAAGATTTAGTATTAGAATAAAAGATGTAAATATTGAAATAAGAACATCTATATTACCTGGACCATACGCAGAAGCTGCAGTGCTTAGAATACTAAACCCAAAATCAATATCAGTGCCACTCGAAGAACTTGGGATAGATAAAGATTTGTTTGATATTTTAGATAAGGAAGTCAAAAGACCACACGGAATGATACTGAATACAGGCCCAACAGGATCTGGAAAAACGACAACGCTGTATGCTTTCCTGAGAAAAATATACAATTCTGAAATAAAAATAATTACAATAGAAGACCCAATAGAGTACCACATTAAAGGTGTTACTCAGACCCAAGTAGACACAAAAACAAACTATACATTTCTCAGCGGACTACGCGCAGCACTACGACAAGACCCTGACGTTATAATGATTGGTGAAATAAGGGATGGAGAAACAGCAAAAATAGCAGTAAACTCTGCACTTACTGGACACCTTGTACTTTCAACACTTCATACAAATACAGCAGCTGGAGCGATTCCAAGACTTATAGATTTAGGTGTTGACCCAAAAGTATTAAGCTCTTCTTTAAACATAATAATAGCCCAAAGGCTCGTAAGGAAACTTTGTGATTTTTGTAAAGAAGAACACAAACCCAACGAAAGAGAATCGAGTATAATAAATAAAACCTTAGAATCTGTAAAAAACAAAAAACCTAATGAAAAATTTGATTTTGATACATCGAAAATATGGACTACTGGTAAGTGTGAGAAGTGCAACAACATAGGATACAAAGGAAGAATTGGAGTTTATGAAGCAATAAAAATGGATAAAAGTATTGAAAGTATCTTGAAAAAAAACCCTAACGAACAAGAAATAAAAGATGCAGCGAAAAATCAAGGTATATTTGATATGAGGGAGGACGGAATAATAAAGGTCCTAAAAGGAGTTACTACTATTAGTGAGCTTGAGCGAGTTATAGAGTTAGATTACGATATATAAAAAAATCCGCACCACTGCTATTATCTTAA
>CAZPPV010000036.1:0-6072 GCA_964588565.1 uncultured Candidatus Saccharibacteria bacterium
CTTCTCCCACCGCCCGTCGCTCTGCGACGAAATCGCTGGGGACAGGCACGCCAAAGTCTCCGCTTAAGCTACATCAACCGTCCAAACAAGACAATGCCCGCCAAATTAGCGGAGTTTGTTTATTCAAGTGTCTGTTTTACCTCTCGTTCAATCCTTGTTGTATTTCTTTTAGTATTCGCTCAACCGCTTCGTCAGAACTCTGGGGCATCCCTTTGTTATTTGGAGCAGCATCTATAATTGGACGTCCGATTATAATTCGCTCAGCGCCATTTTTAATTGCTTGCGCCGGAGTCATTATTCTCGATTGGTCATCGCCTTCAACGATGCTCCACGCTGGACGAATACCTGGTGTTATTATCTCAAGGTCATTCAACTTGCTATCAGACTTAATAAAAGCAACTTCCTGCGGAGACAAAATTAAACCTCTAAGTCCTGCATGTTTTGCCATCCTCGCGAATCTCAAAACTCCAGCTTCTGGTGAACATGAGTAAATCTCATCACATTTTTCTGTGTTCAAACTTGTAAGAACAGTTACTCCAAGTACTTTTGTGTCAGGAAGTATTTCTTGCACCACGCTCATACCGTCCACACAAGCACAACACATGACAGTAAGCATATCCGGCTTATGAAAAGAAAGTAACTGTGCATCTGTACTCATCGTATTTGGAATATCGATAAGCTTTAAATCAGCAAATACTTTCAAGCCAAGTGAATGAATATCATTAATAAGATTATAGCCAGATGCTCTCAAAATTGAATTTACTTTTATGTATATACCTCTACCTTTAAAAGATTTTGAAAATTCAATCACTTTCTCGCGAACGCTTAGTGAATCTTGCAAACTAGAATATTCCTTTGGATTAAAATCCATCGCGATGATAAGTCTCTCTTCAAGTTTCATTAACCTTAACTATACTTATATTTTATAATATATCAATAATTTCTAATATTTCATCACCTATCCAACCACTCTTTCTCCTGTCGTACAAGTAATTCTTTTTTACATTCTGGATGAGCCATTACTTCTTCCACAGTACGCTCCATTCTCATGGATTGAGAACCTTTCACAAGCACAACGTCATCTTCTTTGATTACACGTTCCAAATACTCCCCTGCTTTTCGCGAATCCTTAAACTCAATTATATTTTTCTCACTTATACCTCCAAGTAATCCTCCCTCTGTAATAGATTTCGCACGTAAACCAACAACTAACAACAGATCACATATACGACCAGCAATAATGCCGATCTTCTTGTGTTCTTCCACTGTATATTTCCCCAACTCGAGCATATCGCCAAGTACAGCTATCTTTATACCATCTGTCTTTATACCTTCAAGAGTCCCTAAAGCAGCCTCTACAGCCACAGGAGACGCATTGTAGCTATCATCTATAATGCACGACTCTTTTACTCCATCTATCAATCTCATTCTACCAGGTGAACCACCATAAAACCTCAACACCTGAGACATTTTTATAATATTTAATTTCAAATATGAACCTACAGACAAAGCCACCAATGCTGAATATATATACTGCTTACCAATAACACCGACCAAATCAAGAGGCACACTACTACCATCGTAATCTACTCTTACTTTTATACCAGCTGGTTTATTCCCATCATACATAAAAATTTCTTTTGACGCCAAAATACCAGAACCAGTTTCAAAACCATATGTACTTGACATACCATCAAACTTTTCTCTCATCGAAAGAGACCTTTTATCATCATTATTAACAATCAAAAATCCTGACTTTTTTAATGCTGATACTAAATATGATTTTTCTTTCACAACATCTTCTGGAGAATTAAAAAATTCAACATGAACTGGCACATCACCAAATTTTGTAATTATCAATATATCTGGCTTTAACCATCGTGACACATTCTTGATATCACCCGGCCTATCAGCACCAACCTCAAGTATAAGCCATCTTGGGTAATCATTTTTTAAAAATATCAAAACAAGTCCTTCTATTATGTTGTTCATCCACAAAAATGGACTATTCCACCCACTCTCACAGCCGAGTATAGTAAGTGGAATACCAAACTCACTATTATAACTTTTTATACTCTTACGGACAGACAAAAAATCACTCAAAGCAGTATACACTGCGTCTTTTGTAGAAGTCTTCCCTACGCTTCCAGTTATGGCGATAATACCTGGCTTATATTTTTTTAATATAAGTTTAGCTTCAGTCTGAAGTATTGAGATTATTACTTTTTTGATGATATTTTTTAACATATTTTTACTTACATATCTTACCTATCTGGAGGCAAATCATAATAATTAATCAAAAATTTTGTAATATCCATAAACGGATATGTTAACGTGTGAGCTGCATACTCCGTTCCTTTTGGATTTACAGTATACAAAAATACAAGAAAACGTGGTTCATAAGCAGGAAAATATCCAAAAAATGAGTGTAGATATTTGTTTTTATAATATCCTCCTATACCACCACGTGCAATCTGAGCAGTACCAGTCTTTGCTGCAATACTATAATGTTTTAATTTTAAAGTACCACCAAATAATGCTTCATCTACAACTTTTATCAACATTTCTGTTATTGTATCAGATGTTTTTTTTGTAAATATTCTTCTTCCTTTCCCGTATGATATTTCCTTTGAGGAGCCATCTTTATATTCAATTTTTGTTACTATATGTGGAGTGATAAGGGTCCCTCCATTGCCTAGCGCAGAAAGAGCACGGGCCGTTGCAATTGGAGAAAGAGCAATACCTTGCCCAAAAGAAGCTGTTACATATCCAATATCTCCACGACTGTGCAAAGTACTTACAAGACCCGAGACTTCATCAGGTAAATCTATACCGGTATCTTCTCCTAGCCCAAGTGCTAACATATAATCCCTAAAGCGTTTTTTGCCAAGTTTCTCCATGACAAAAGCAGCACCAGTATTAAGAGATTGACTAAGAACCTGTTGCATTGGAATCACTCCTCTGCCTATACCATCATAATTTTTAACGGTCCTACCATTATACACAACATACCCCTTGTCGTCATATGTTGTCTCTGGTGTAACTACTCCAGCATCAATACCAGACGCCATAGTAAGAGGTTTAATTATAGAACCCATTTCAAAAACATCTTCAACTATTGGATTTCTAAAAAAAGATGGATTTTTAACTTTATTAAAATTATTTGGATTAAAATCAGGAATACTAGCCATTGCATATATTTTACCATTTCTGGGGTCAATAATTATGCCTCCTGCAGATTGAGACTTCCATTTTTTCATTATGCCAGTGAGCTCATTTTCCAATAATTCTTGTACTGACGGTTCAATCGATATATAAATATCTCCTTCCTTTTTTAATTTATTTCCAAATAATGACTTACTTATATTAGTAAATATTTCCGCAAAAAAATTAACAAAAAGTGTATTATCTTTTCGCGACAAAATATCTTCATAGTATTTTTCAAGACCATACCTACCAACAAGTTTGTTCCCTTTGTATCCAACAAAACCCAACACTTGAGATGCTGTCTTACCTGCTGGATAATATCTCCACCTTTCTCTTGAAATAATTATTCCGTTTATTTTTAATGCTTTAATTTTTTCTTTATCTTCTTTGCTTACACGTTTAGCTATCACTTCATATGGATCATTTTTTTTGCTAGCCTTTATAAAAAAAGAATCACTATTTATCTTTATAATTTTTGAAAGAGAATCAAAAACTCCTTTGCTATTTTGTAAAATTTTTGGGTTTATCGCTATTATATATCCTGACTTTAATGTTGCAGCTGTTAGAGTGTTGCCGTTTTCTTCTGTAAAAAAGATAGACCCGCGATCAAACATTCTTACATCAGATACCACATACTGTCTATCTGCTTTTTCGCTATATGCCTGACCTTCAATTATCTGAACTACAAAAAGATTGCCTATCAATAAAAAAGCAGACAAAAAAATAATTCCATATATAAACCACAGTCTTGACATATGTGTATTATTTTTTTCAAACCATTTCAATATTTTCATATACTATATGCTTAGATTCTTTTTCCAAGATTCATAGCAAATGATGGACCTGAAGAAATAAAGAGAAGATGAGTAGGTTCAACGAAACCAAGCGAACGGGCATAAGATAATGTTATATTTTTATTTAAAGATATATATTCATTTTCTAGATTACTAAGATTAGAACCAAGTATTTGTGTTTCTACCTCAATATTTTTTCTTTGTACAATATTTACAACAGACGTACTTACGAAATATACATATAGAAATATACATAAAAATATACCAACAACCAAAGTTGTGAATATATTTTTATCAATATTATTTGATATGTTAATTTTCATTATTCTAAAAAATTATTCTCTCTCTAAAATCCTTAATTTTGCACTTCTGCAACGTGGATTGCTTTTTATTTCTTCATCTGTGGGTGCAATTGGCTTTTTTGTTAAAATGATAAACCCTCCTTCTTTCTGTTTCTCTTTAAAAAAAACTTTTATTAGTCTATCTTCTATACTATGAAAAGTAATAACTGCAATTCTTCCTTTTTTATTTAAATGTTCTATTGCTTTTTCTACACCATCTCTTGTGGAACGTATTTCATCATTAACAGCAATGCGCAATGCTTGAAATGTCTTTGTTGCAGGATGTATCTTGCTTCTTTTGTACCACATAGGCACGCTTCTTTTAATTATTTCAACAAGTTCAAACGTAGTACCTACCATTTTATCTTTTCTTGCCAAAACAATATTAGAAGCGATTCTTCTGGAAAACTTTTCATCTCCATACCCGTAAATAATATCGGCAATATTTTCTTCGTCCCATTTATTTACAATCTCCCACGCTGTGATATCTGAACCTTCGGGTTTGGGATTAAAAGTCATAAGTAAAGGTTCATCTTTCAAAAACGAAAATCCCCTTCCAGAATCCTCAAGCTGATTAGAGCTCAATCCTAAATCAAACAAAACTTTATCAATCTTATCAATTCCAACACCATCTAGGACTTTATCTAAATTTCTAAAATTTTCTTGTCTTAACAATACACGACATCCAATTTTGTCTAATCTTGCGTGAGCATTTTGTAGTGCCACCGAATCTTGATCTATACCAATCAATAATCCTTTTTCACTGCTAAGTTTTTTGCATATCTCAAAACTATGACCTCCTCCATTTATCGTGCCATCTAAAACGATATCATCTTCGTTGATATTTAATCCTTCTATCGTTTCTTTTAAAAGTACCGGTATGTGTGCCATATTTCTTGGAGAAAAAAATTACAGCACTCCTATTTCACTTAATTTTTCTGCTAACACATCAGCTTGCTTTTCAATCTTTCCTCTGTAAGACTTCCATATCTTCTCATCCCATATTTCAATATGATTAGCAACTCCAATTACTGCAACTTTGCTTTTCAACCCTGCGAAGTCTTTTAGGAAATCAGTAACCAATATCCTACCAAGAGAGTCAACATCTGTTTCTACCGCACCTGCTAGCATAAACCTATTAAACCCGCGCGTATCTGATGCTCCAATTGAAAGTTCAGATAATTTTAAAGCTACCTTTCTCCATTGCTCCAGCGAGTACACAAAAAGACAGTTATCTAGCCCACGCGTAACAACAACCTTCTTTCCTATTTCCTTACGAAACTTAGCAGGCATAGATATCCTTTTCTTTGGATCCAATGTATGTATATATTCTCCTATCAACATAATACAATCTAAAAAATTACTACACCAACGTACTACCCAACTTCTAGTACCCAAATACCAGAAAAAATGATTTACCACTTTATCCCACCTAGTTTGTAGTATATAACACTACACTCCACAATGCAAAACAAGTTATCCACACCTAGCTATTCTAATTTAGCAACTATTTTTATATAAATCTAAAAAACCAGCTGATAATGCTGGTTTTTTTAATAAACTCTATTATGGAATTATTTACAAAATTACTGACTAAGTGTGGATGTTGCGGTTGATGATGCATTTGAAATTAATGTTGCGGTTGATGATGCTGTCGACGTGGTGTTGTTTGGAGTTGGATTTGGAGTTGATGGTGGTGATACAATCACCTTACGAGTTGTTGTGGCAGA
>CAZPPV010000037.1:0-5959 GCA_964588565.1 uncultured Candidatus Saccharibacteria bacterium
GCAGGTTTTATGTTATATTTTTTTTGAAAATTTATTACAGCTCTGTCTGTACATGGTCCAAAGTTACCATTAATAGGGCAATTATTTTCATTTTTATATGTTGGAGGATAGAGGGATTGAAAAGCCAGAGCTGTCTGCAGTGCGAAGATATCTTTACTAGCGTACATTCCTTTTTTTAGGTTATTCTTCCAAGTGTATGGAAGAGTCGAGGTGTTATCCAGACTATCTTTCTCAATCTTCTTTGATCCAAAGAAATCAAGCACACCGAGATATGTTTGCATGGCTAGCTCTTTTATAGCAGGCATACGTATATTTGGGGACATAAATTTTGCTTCATAAATATATCCATATTCTATAAGCATTACTGCAGGGTTTAGTGTGTTATATGCTCCTATTGCAATTAGTTCTTGATCTCCTATGATACCACCACGCTCAAGTGGCAGATTACTTATGGCGGAATATTTTGAAATTCTTTTAAGTACATTTTTTGCAAGAGCTAAACTTGCTTGTGCATTTGAAAATTGTTTTTCTGGGATATATATGGCTGTTCCAGAATATTTTCCTGGTCTGTTGTATTTCCTATTTGGGTAGTCGTTTAGGTGTGCGTGTATAACAATATCAATATCATTTTCATCTGCCCATTTATTTATTCCATATAGTCTAATTACTGTTGCGCTGGGTGCGCTGTTGTGTTCAACTTTGTTTCTGATATCGATAAGCCCCGATGATACAAGAGAGTCCATTGTTTCCTTGTTTCCTTTTCGGAAAGCTTTTATTGCCTTGTAGTTTGTTTGGATGTATTTTTGTATATTTTTATTGTATCCATTTTCGTCACGCGCAATAAATACTTTGAAGTTTTTGTTTTTTCCAAATAATTGTGCAAGAGACTCTGCCATTTTAATATTAAGATCTCTTTCTTTAACACCTCTAAACTCTGTTCCTCCATGTATTGCTCCGTAATGCCCTGGGACAATAAGAATT
Source organism: uncultured Candidatus Saccharibacteria bacterium (assembly GCA_964588565.1). Taxonomy (GTDB): domain Bacteria; phylum Patescibacteriota; class Minisyncoccia; order Phycocordibacterales; family UBA1539; genus CAYSEK01. Next base: position 982 of record CAZPPV010000037.1, read on the forward strand.
TTTACTTTAGCCCCACCTTTTTCTGCTGTCAAATAGTCATTGTTGAGGCTTTTTTGGGTGGTGCTATTAATAAAAAATACTCCAGCAAGGTTCTTTAGACCGTCTAAACTTATCCCGGATAAATATATAATACTAAAAAGAATAAAAATAGTTGTTCCTAGAAAATAGTATTTTTTATTGTTCGTATAACTCATTATCAGTATGTTTATTTTAAGTATTTTTTATTATAGCATATATTTTGTTGTTTATATGCAGCGATAACTATGTAGTGTAAATCTGTGCTATTATGAAAAAAGTTCTATGGAGTGATTAATTTAAGTTTTTAACAATAAATATTTTTACAAATTAACATGAAGAATCAAGAATTGTTTGATTATATTAAACAGCAAGTAGAAGAAGGTGTTAGTAAAGAAGATATTACAAACACCTTGCTTGGTAGTGGCTGGAGCAATGAAGACATAATAGAATCTTTTTCTTTTGTTGTTACTCCTGTGCCAGTATCTCCACAATCCAACATACCACAGCCACAATCATCACAATCTGCTGAAATATTACCACTCGCACACTCTACAGCAAACTTAGCTGGAGTAGGGACACTTATTGGGCAAGCATGGAGTATATACAAAAGTCGATTTTGGACACTTTTGTATATAGGTAGTGTACCACTCTTGCTCTTGTTTTCTTTTTTTATTTCAATTTTCGTTTTAGGTTTTATGAAGGTAAGTATGTCAAGCATTGTGACCATCGTTACTATAATTTTATTTTTAGTACTTATTTATGTATTCAGTATATGGGCAATGTTAGCTACTCTGTACGCAATCAAAGACAATGATGAAAAGATTGGTATCATAAAATCATACAGTAGAGGGTGGAGTAAATTATTCTCATTTTGGTGGGTAATGTTATTATTTTCATTTATCTTTATAGGAGGGTCAGTACTCTTTATTATTCCAGGAATATTATTTGCAGTTTGGTTTTTCTTTGCACCGTATATTCTGATTGATGAAAATTTAAAAGGTATGGACGCCCTTATGAAAAGTAAAGAATACGTGAAAGGAAGATGGTGGGGAGTGTTTGGTAATGCATTAGTTATTTCCGTACTGTACTTAATTATTGCTGGTGCAGTAATAATAATTATGCTTAGTATTGGTTTTCCGAAAGATTCTAAAATAATTAGTTTAGCATTGATAACTGTAGGTGTTTTTATAACTCCGTTTATTTGGGCGTACTTATTTTCTTTATATAAGTCACTGAAGGAAACACGAGGGGAATTTGTCTCTAATCTAAAAAAAGGAAGAATTAAATTTATAATAATCGGGTGGTTATTTGGTGCCATTATTCCTCTTGGGATTTTAGCTTCCGTTATTCTTGTAAGTTTAAATAATGCTAGAGAAAAAGGAATGGATGTTTTCAATAAGACTGAGGTTGGTTTGCTTAATACTGAAATAACAAAATACTTTAATAAAAATGGTGTATTACCAAAATCGCTCAAAGAAATTATTCCACCAGAGCAGAAAGAAAGCAATCTAGTTAATAAAATAACTGGCAAATTATATGAATACAATATTGGACAAAATAATACATATAATATTTGTACGGTTCAAAGTGGCGATAAAAAGTATTGTATCGGAGATATAAAATCAGTAGATACTACAAAAGATATTAGTTTGCTTCCAAAATATGGAGGAGTAAAAAAGACTGTGGAACAAAAAGTTGCAGACCAAAAATTTATTGCTGGAGCTATAAAAAAGTTTGGTTCTCGTAAAGTTGCTTATTCTCAGATGTTAATGCGTGGTGTGCTAGATTTTCAAAATGGAGATCACGATGTTGCGATGCGTATGTTTAACGAAGCTTGGCTTATTGACCCGCAGGAGTCAAAAGCATATTTAATGATGGCAACAGTTGAAATTACTCGTAAGAATCCTGATTCCGCCATTAGTCTTATACAAGAAGGATTGAGTTTTGATGAAGCAAACGCATGGTTGCGGTGCAGTTTAGCAGTTCCATACATAACGAAATCAAAATCAGCTCAAGATAAGACTGTAAAGACAATGTATATATCTAAAGCGAAACAAGCGATTGACAAGGCGCTTAAATACGAGCCGAATAATGTTAACTGTAAAAAACTTCAAAAAATACTTGGACTGAATTGATAATGACACACAAGAAAAGATAAAATCTCTGGAGTGTCATCTTCCATAATTTTTTTATCTTTTGCAAAAACTATGAAAAACCTATAATATAAAGGAATTATGGAAAAGTTGCAAAAATCAAATTGGGCAGAGAAAGAAGAAGAAATACTATCGTTCTGGAGTGAGAATAAAATTTTTGAGAAAACACTAGCAAAAAATGAAGGTAAAAAACACTTTGTATTTTATGATGGACCTCCGTTTGCCACAGGACTGCCTCACTATGGTCATCTTTTGGCAAGTATTATTAAAGATGCAATACCAAGGTATCAAACGATGAAAGGGAGGTATGTTCGACGCAAGTGGGGGTGGGATTGCCACGGACTTCCCATTGAAACATTGATTGAGAAAGACCTTGGGCTTGAACACAAAAAAGATATTGAAAAGTATGGAATAGATAAGTTCAATAAAGCCGCCAAAGACAGTGTTTTTCTATATGACAAAGAGTGGAAAAAGATTATACCTCGTATTGGCAGATGGATAGATATGGAAGGTGGGTACAAAACAATGGACTCTAATTATACGGAGTCTGTTTGGTGGGCGTTTAAAGAACTTTATAACAAAGGTTTAATTTATAAAGGATATAAGTCAATGCATATATGTCCGCGGTGTGAGACAACACTTTCTACTACAGAAGTGGCTGATGGGTACAAGGACATTACGGATATTTCTGTAACAGCAAAATTTGAACTTGTGGATGAGCCAGGGACATTTGTTCTGGCATGGACAACAACCCCGTGGACATTGCCAGGGAATGTTGCACTTGCCGTGGGGGAGGATATTGAGTATGTGAAAATAGAATCTGAAAACGTACATTACATTATCGCAAAGGAACGCGTGGAAGATATATTTCACCGTAAAGAATTTGAAGTAAAAGAAATTAAGACAGAGAATTTATTATTGAGCCCATACAAAAAAGAAGATGTGGATGATATTTTTAATTTATTAAAAAATGAAAGCGATGATTTGTTCTATAAAGATATAGATATTGATAAGCCGAAAAAAAAAGAAGATGTTAAAAATTTATACGAATCTGGTAAAAATCAAGCACAATGGTCCATTGTAAAAGAAAATAAACTTATAGGCGTTATTGAGTTTAACAAAGATGGCAATTTAAGATATTGGATAGGGAGACAAAATCAAAAAAAGGGATTAATGACAGAAGTATTGATAGCAGTTTCTGAATATTTAATTAGTAATGATGTATTAATAGTATCTGCTAGGGTAATGTCAGATAATTTTTCGAGTAAGAAAGTTCTTGAAAAAGCTGGTTTTTCTTTTATTAAGAAACAAGAATATTCGCCAGATGATATTATGTTTACTTACGAGCTTATAAACAAAAATAAGGTAGATATTTTTAAGGGGAGCGAACTTGTTGGAAAATCATACAAACCTGTTTTTGATTATTATGAAAAAAATGAGCAATTGGAAGAAAGTGTTAATGGGTGGAAAATATATGCTGGAGATTTTGTGACGACAGAGAGCGGTACTGGTGTAGTGCATATTGCGCCAGCATTTGGAGATGATGATATGAAACTGGGGAAGAAACACAATTTGCCGTTTGTTCAGCATGTTACTTTTGATGGAAAATTTAAAGAAGAGGTAAAAGATTTTGCAGGACTTCCAGTAAAACCAAAAGACAATCATCAAACGACAGATATTGAAATAATAAAATATTTAGCACACAAAGGATTGCTGTTTTCAAAATTGAAGATAACTCACTCGTATCCACATTGTTGGAGGTGTGATACTCCGCTTCTCAACTATGCAACCTCATCATGGTTTATTAAAGTTACAGAGTTGAAGGATAAACTTGTTGAGCTGAACAAAGAAGTAAATTGGACACCAGAGTCAATTGGCGAAGGTCGTTTTGGTAATTGGCTTGAGAACGCACGTGATTGGTCAATCTCTCGTACACGCTTTTGGGGTGCACCACTGCCAGTATGGGAATGCAAGAAGTGTGAAAAAAGAGAAGTGCTCGGGTCAGTAGAAGATATTAAAAAGAGAACAAAAAAGTCTGGAAATAATTATTTTATAATGCGTCATGGTGAAGCGGATAATAATGTTCAAAATATAATGAGCGGTAAAATAGATAACGCTCATCACCTCACAGGTAAAGGGAAATCGCAGGTTTTAGGACAGGTTGGTGAATTAAAAAATAAAAAAATAGATATTATTATCTCTTCGCCATTTCTTCGTACTAAGGAGACGGCGCAGATTGTTGCGCGAGAGCTGGGCATAGGCGAGAAGAATATAATTTTTGATAATCGTATAAAAGAAATATGGTCGGGAGAATTTGAAGGAAAAATTGTTGCTGACTATCGTGCATACTTTTCTTTAGATATTGAACGATTCACAAAAAGACCTAAAAATGGAGAAACTTATAGAGAGTTAAAATACCGTACGGTAGATTTTCTTTATGATATTGAACAAAAATATAAAGATAAGAATATTCTTATTGTAACTCATGAATCCACATTATGGATGCTCCTTGCAGGTGCTACTGGGGTTAAAGAGAAAGATTCTATTAAATTAATTGAAGGTACTGAAGAATTTTTTAAAAATGGTATAGTAAAAAAAATAGATTTTGTCCCTTTTCCTCATAATGAAAATGGTGAACTTGATTTACATAGACCATATATTGATGAGGTAGTATTTGTATGTGCATGTGGTGTAGACATGAAACGTATCCAAGATGTATTTGACTGCTGGGTAGAATCTGGTTCAATGCCATTTGCACAATTCCATTATCCATTTGAAAATAAAAAAGCATTTGAAGATAATTTTCC
>CAZPPV010000038.1:0-5883 GCA_964588565.1 uncultured Candidatus Saccharibacteria bacterium
TTGGAAGGTTGGCGGTATGTAGGATATATGAAGGTGTCTTAAAAGATGGAAGTACCATTTTTATAAAAAAGCCAACTAGTGAAACCAGAAATGGTAAAATAACAAAACTGTTTACATTCAAAGGCATATCTCGTAATGAAGTAAAGGAGGCTGTTGCTGGTGATATTGTCATGATTGCAGGATTACCAGATATATTTATTGGTGAGACTATAACTACAGATAAAAATACAGAATCATTATCGGCGATAAAAGTTGATGAGCCCACAATAACACTAGATTTTGTAGTCAATGATTCTCCTTTTGCAGGTAGAGAGGGGAAATATGTTACAGGAAGACAGATACGCGAACGGTTGGAAAAAGAATTGGAAATAAATGTCGGACTTGAAGTTGATTTTTCTGAAGGAATATTTAAGGTTGCAGGTCGTGGTGAATTACATATCGCTGTATTACTTGAGAATATGCGAAGAGAGGGGTATGAATTGCAGGTATCGCAACCGCATATAATTATAAAAGAAAAAGATGGCAAAAAACTTGAACCTTACGAGGAGGTAACCGTTGACGTTCCAAATGAGTTTCAGGGAACTGTGATAGAGAAGCTTGGACAAAGAAAAGGTTCAATGCTGGATATGAAACAAAACGAAAATACAGTACGCTTAGTATTTGAAATACCTACGAGAGGGCTTTTGGGATATCGTGGGCAGTTTATTATTGATACAAAAGGAGAGGGGATTATTTCAAGTCGAGTTGTTGGTTTTAAAGACTACGCAGGAGATATCGCAAAAAGAGCAACAGGTTCAATGATATCTATGGTAAAAGGAAAAGCATTAGGTTTTTCTCTTTATAATCTACAAGGACGTGGTGAATTGTATATCGGTGCAAATACAGAAGTATATGAAGGTATGGTAATAGGGAATACTTCAAAGGGTGAAGCAATGACAGTGAATCCAATAAAAGGTAAACAGCTTACAAACATGCGTGCTGCGGGGTCTGATGAAAATATCGCGCTAACACCACACAAGGAACTTTCTATAGAATTAGGTCTTGAAATTATGTCTGGAGATGAATTCTTAGAAATCACACCTACCAGCGTTCGTTTAAGGAAAAAATATTTAACAGAAACAGACCGTTCAAAAGCAAAACGGAAATAATTTATACTTTCTAAATTAATTTATTTCAAAACAAATAAACCACTCAAAAATGAGTGGTTTATTTGTTTTGTTTTTATATAAGAAAAGATTTATTTCTTTTTTTTACTAGCCTTTTTTGCCAACATTTCACGTTTGATGTCTAGTCGTTTTTTTGTTTTCTTTGAACGTGATGTTTTTTTCTTATCTAACCCTGTAATTCTTTTTGCCATATGTGCGATTATACACTATTTATGTGATTTAGTGAAGTTAATTTTTTATTGTCTTGCGGATTGTAGTATTTTATTGAAAAAACGCCTTGCAAACTATAATGTTTGCAAGGCGTTTCGGGTCTAATCTTAATAGATTAACCATATTGTTATGAACCAAATTACAATAACCTCAACTATTACCTGAATTTTCGCTCCATTGTCAAAGGTCCAATTATCACTAAATTTTTTTACGCCCATGTATGCCCAAATTGACAGAATAAGTGATGTTATCACAAGATCTTCATTTGATACTACTGATAATGTCATGCTTGGGATATATATCATTGCTATAATCCAAGTTGATATTGTGGCATAAATCACATGAATCCATCCTGCGGTAGTAACACGTCCACCATGTGCATGTGCTTCAGGGTTTTCTGCACCATATGGAGCATATACAAAAATTGAAAGCAACGACCATAGTGCAAAGATTCCAAATAATAGTAATAAACTTAGATTTGAATTGTAAGCAAATGCGTATTTGCTTACAATGTACGCAGTTAATGGTGATATCATAAAAAAATCACTCCACATACCTCCGTGCTCTATAAAAGAATATCCAAAGCCGTATATTTTGCGCACACGTAACACTTGTGCATGAGTACAAAATCCGTCTATGTATGCCATGACTCCTTGTGCAATAATTAAAAACCAACCGCCGATAAGTATAAATAAGAATTTATCTATATGCATGCTAGATTCCTCGCGTATGTATTATTTTCTGTTATATATTATACATAATTTTATAAATAAAGTCAAATACTGGAGCTGAATTAACATGTTAAAATAGATACATGGCTGTTTTAATAAAAAGATGTCGATGGTTGGATGGAGCTGATGATATCATGATTAAATATCATGATATTGAGTGGGGTGTACCTGTGCATAGTGACCGACATTTGTTTGAGGTGTTTACATTAGAGGGCGCGCAGGCAGGACTTTCGTGGAAGACAATATTGGATAAACGTGAGAATTACCGAAAAGCGTTTGATTATTTTAATATAAAAAAAGTAGCAAAATATGATGAAGAAAAAATTGAACAACTATTGAGTAATAAAGGAATTATTAGAAATAGGTTAAAAATTATTTCAGTTATAAAAAATGCTAATGTTTTTATAGAAATACAAAAAGAATTTTCTTCGTTTGATAAATATATTTGGTGTTTTGTAAAAAATAAACCTATAAAAAATAAATGGGGGCATTCGTCTGAAATACCTGTGCGCACAAAATTATCAGATATGATAAGTAAGGACTTAAAAAATAGAGGTATGTGTTTTGTTGGACCGATAGTTGTTTATTCAATTATGCAAACAATAGGCATGGTGAATGACCACGAACTGGAATGTCTTAGATATAACATGTTACTGAACAAATAAAAGAGTAACTTTCTATTTGTTCTAGTGATATGATTTATTGTCGATATCTTAACAATTCGTCTATAATCTCTTTAAGTTCAATAGTTGCTAACCCGCAGTATTTGTCGGCTGTTCCATAATACACTGAAAGAGTGCCATTTCTAATAAAGCTACCTGTAGGAAAGACAACATTATTTACATCTCCATTAACTTCGTAGTCTTCTTTTGGTTCCAAGATAGGGTAAGGTATTTTTGCAATAATTTTTCTAGGGTTTTCTAAGTCTAGCATGGCTGTTTTGGCTGTATATATAATCTTACCATTATTATCTTTTTTCACGTGATGATAAATTAGAAGCCAACCCTCGTCTGTTTTAATAGGTGGTGCTCCAGGTCCTGTTTTTTCATCATTTTCGTGACTGGAACGAATTAGTAGTTTATGCTCAGACCAATTTTTCAGATCAGATGAGTAAGAAATCCAAGTTGCTGGTCTCTGAGGTAATTCTTCAAAAGTGACTGGGATACTAACGTCCATCTCCTTGGATCTTGGATCATTAAACCAATTTTTACACCAACGATGAGGTCTGTGTAAAATTGCAAATTTACCGTTAATTTTTTCTGGAAATATCACCACATCTCTGTTGTCGGAATTTTTTGGAGTAATGATTCCATGTCTTTCAAATTTTACAAAATCTTTAGTAGTTACAAGTGCTGTTTGTGAATTCAAATTATGTATTATGTCATAAGTTGGTTTCCCTCCCTCTTTTATTCTTTGCTCAAGTGCGACGTATGTTATATAAAAAGTATCATCAACTTTTGTGACACGCGGATCTTCACACGCCCATCTATCATAGTCTTCTTGTGGTTTTATAATTGGAACTTTATTTTTCCTTTCAAAATTTATTCCATCGCTACTTGTCGCAAGTCCGATGCGTGAAATGTATGTATCATATTCTCCGATTGCACGGTACAGAAGATGAACTTTATCATCTATTAAAATAGCTCCTGGGTTGAAAACAGCTTTGGATTCCCACTCGATATTTTTATTAGGGGAAAGAACTGGATTTTCTTTTACTCGCTTCAATTTAATCATATTTTATGTATTGTTATTACTAATACGCCCATACTTATCCTCTATTCTCACTATATCATTTTCATCAAATTCTCCAAAAGATATTTCGAGTATCTGCACTTCGTTATCTTTTGCTCTAATGCGATGTTTTTCACCCTTGTCAACAATAAACTCATCTCCCTTATTTGCAACGAGCTTTCTGTCTCCAATAAAAATAGTTGGTGTACCAGAAAGCACACGCCAAAATTCTTTGCGGTTTTTGTGAAACTGCAAACTAAATTCCTCTCCTTTATTTACAACAAGAATTTTTACTGTTGACGGGTTATTTTTTGTAAATTCAATGAATGACCCCCATGGGCGTATATGTGTGTTTGATTTCATATATAATAACTATACAATAGCACAAATAAAAAATAATTTTTTAAAGTTACACATTACCAACAGCAGATTCTAAAAATTCTCTAATGATTCTTTTCGTTTCATCTGGTCCTGATACTTGTATCATTTCTACACCTACTTTCTTTACAGAATAATCATTTCCTCCAGGAAATATTGCGTCTCCTACGAAAAGTATTTTTTCTTTTGATAGACTCAGATATTTTTTTAGTTTTTCAACACCATATGCTTTGTCAATTCCTTTTTTTGTTATATCAATTGATGTTGTGCCACCGATACGTATTTCAAATTCTGGTATGTACGATGCAAGAATCTCGACTATTTTATTACGTTTATTGTGGTCTGGATCCCATTTTTCTTTCAGCTCAATAGGTGCCTCTTGCCCTAGTGCAGAATATGTGACTTGACTCCCTCTATCTTCAATGAGCTCTCCCTGTGTATTTATGGGTAGTGAAATACTTGTATTAGTAATTGCCAAATCAAATGCATTATGAATTTTTTTTACTTCTTCTTTCGAAAGATATTCATTGTATATTTCTACCCACTCACTTTTTGTATGTTGATATAAGCTACTGCCACTTGTTGGCATAAGAAAAAGTCTTTTTAGTTTATCATCCGAACAATTTAAATTAACTAGGAATTGTTTTTTAAATTGTGTGAATGATGCACCTGAAATAATGGCAATTTTTGTTTTACTAAGTAATTCGCATAGAAGATTTGCCATCTCTTTATCAAGTGGCATTTTACTTACATTGAGCGTACCATCAAGGTCAAAAACAATTATTTCTTTCATAGTAATATTTAGATTATACCATAAACGACGTTTAGGGTATTTTTATGTCCAATATACAGCTACGATGAGATATTCAAAAAATAGCAAAGTGATAACCTTCTATAATATTTTGAAAAAATTATAGTTTTAATTCCCTTAAACCCTTCACCGTAGGCAGAGCTCGACCACTTTCGCTGAATAGTAACTCTAAAATCTATTTCATGCTCTGATAACGTGATAATACTAACCATGCGTCTCTTATGCCTCGCTACCATTGCACCGCTGTTTGCATTCAATTATTTCACTCTTGAATAAACGGGGGAACTTCTCGACATTCGCCTCAGGTCATTTCCATAAAAAATCCAAGACTTTCAATATCGTCAACATTTATCTCATAATCCTTTTTTGCTAACAGAACAATCGTTACATATGTGATGTAAGTAATTCTGATGTATCTATTTTACCTGTTGAATATGCAAAAGATGCACGATTTGAAAAATTCAAAAGGACGGAAGAATGTAAGAAAGAGAAGTGCTTTTATATCACAATTTGCGGAGGGGGATGTCCGTGGGATGCGTTAGTTGAACACGGAAAGTAGGGTTTTGGAATGAGGTTTTGCCAAAAAGAACTACTTGACGTTATCAATAGAGGATTATTGAGGCTAAACTATTCTTAATGTCTATGTGTTACATCTTACGGCTATGTCAAACGACATAGCCGTATTTTTTTGCTATTATCTACAAATAGCGAATATAGGTAAATACTATGGAGATAAAACAAAATTTAAATAATTACAAAAAAGAATACAAGAATTCTGATATATGGGAGGTGTTTGAAACGAAACACTATGTTTTTCACTATGCCAAAAATTCTCTTGCCGAAAAAGATTTGAATT
>CAZPPV010000039.1:0-5753 GCA_964588565.1 uncultured Candidatus Saccharibacteria bacterium
AATGAACAAAGGAGCGAAACGACTATTGTGAATTAGTGCAAAGCTTTAATATAGGGTCAATACCCCGCCCTTTAGGGCGGTAAGTACAAGCGGAGCGAGTTCCATAATACCTCGTGCCTTTAGTCCGAGGATCCTTTATTTTAATAAATCATCTTCAAACTCGTTTATCCCTTTTATATCTTTACTGTATTTACTTATATCGGGGAAATCCAAAGCCATTATTTTCTTATACACAACATCAATCAATCTTCTGACTCTATCTACATCATCGCCGTTCATCTCAAGAGATAAATCCATTATCTTATCATTTTTGGGTTCTATGAACTCCAAGCGTCCGACAGACACACTACCAATATTTACAAAATCGCGAGAATTTTCCACAAGGAGTTTGTAAAAAATAAGTTGGTTTTTATATTTATATAATTTTACCTTTTCGTATGCATCTTTTCCCGTCCATTTTTCCGCGCTCTTGCCTGTTTTGATATCCACGACTTCAATAACCCCAGAACCAAGATTGATTATTTTATCTATCTTCCCTGTTATGTGGGCATCTCCAATCATCACACCCTGATGCTTGAAATCCACTTCTATTTTATGTGCGGAATCAAAGCTGTCTACACGCTCTTTGTAATAAATAGAAAGCGCTTCTTCCCCCCTTTTCAAGAAAAGCATATTATTTAAATCTGATAAACGCTTCATTTTCAACTCTCTTTCAAACCAATCCAAAACAATCTCAAGTGGTGGAACTTTGCCATCTTTTCGAAGGTGTGTATATATAAGCTCAACGATTTTGTGCATCGCTGACCCATACGAAGCAGATAAACTCATAGACTGAGGGAAACGCAGGAGATTTTGTTCCAAAAATATCTGAGGGCCACCATCTGCAACATTGAGAAAATTATTGAAATGAGTTACTGGCATTTGATAATCCTCCAACAACGTCTCTAAGAGTGCTTCCTCGTCTTTTATAAATGGTGGCTGGTGGTATGTATCCCAACCCCGCTCAAGAATATTTACCGCATTTTCTTTGTGCTCTTTTTGGTCTTCATATTTCTCTCCTGACAAAATATCAACTACCATACCGCTGTTGTTGTTTTCTGTACGTTTGTCAGTATCAAGAAAGCGAAGTTTTGGCGACTCTTTTCCATTTTCTTTTATTGAATAAGAAGTAAGATAAAGATTACTTTTTGCTCGTGTTATCGCAACATAAAATAGTCTGAGTTGGTCGTCTGTAGTATCACCGGCAGGTGTTATCTTTAGGTTTTCTGGAAATGAAAGTCTGTCTGACCTCATACGAGAAGCCCATATATCATCTTGACACGAAAGGACAAACACCGTATCAAATTCAAGTCCTTTTGATTTGTGTGAGGTCATCAGGCTAACAGCGTCCCGCGCTCCTGTAAAAGGGCTTGTGTCGGTTATTTGTATGCTATTTTTTTCATTAAGATCTACAAATTCTACAAGATCCTCTATCGTCAATTGTTCACCATTTCTATATTCTCTCAATGAATTCATGAACACGCGCAAGCTCGAAAGAAATGTTAGATATGATGCGGTATTTTTTTTAAATTGCGATATCCCGAAATAGTATTCCCTGAAAGGACTCACGAAGTCTGCCGAACTCGTTGATTTGCTTTTGTTTACAGATTCATCAACACGGTCAGAAGCATCTTCTTCTTCAGATTCTGATACGAGCGTAATGTGTGAACCTACTATTTTATCAAGAACAGTTTCTAATGTTTCTGTCTGCGCTACCCCCGTAATCTCATCAAAAAACTTTGCAATTTGTTGTAATTTTTTATTGTCAGATTCTCTCATTATGCCAAGCCACTCTACCCTACTGTTACAACTATGTTCTGCATCTATGGACAATTTCCAAATGGTCTCTCTTTCAATATTCCAAAAAGGGTAAGAGAGTATCTCTGGCAAACACTCATCTGCCTCGCTTGTATTTTTGCGTGCAAGTGTGGCGATGAATTTTGCCATCATTATCAATTGATGTATATGAGGCTCATCAAAAATATTTTGCTGGCGTTCATAGTGAATTGGAATATTCTGCGCGTTGAGATACACAGCTGTATCCATCAACCTGCTGTGCTTTCTACTAATTATGGCAATATCCTCTGGGTGTTTACCTGCCTTTACAAGACGCTTTATCTCGTCTGATACAAAGCAAAGTTCCTGTATATCAGTTGTAAATATTCTATGTGATATATCCCCTTCTTTTATGTCTGGATTTGACGCTACGAGTCTTTTCTCCAGTTCGGGAATTATTTTTTCCAATCGCTCATCACCCTTTTTTATAATATGCTGTGCGACATCGAGTATTTTTTGTGATGAGCGATAGTTTTCCGTCATCGTTATAATATCAGGATTATCATAAGTATCTTTAAAATTAAGAATATTGGAAATATCAGCACCTTGAAACTTATATATTGCTTGGTCATCGTCCCCTACTGCCATCACATTTGGTCTACCTTCGCTCACAGATGCACTTGAGATGAGATTTAATAATCTAATCTGCGCATCATTTGTATCTTGAAACTCATCAACCAAAATATACTGAAATTGTTCTTGGATATCATACCGCAAAGTATCATTGTTTTTCATTGCCTGTATTGTCTCTAGCAACATATCGTCAAAATCATAAAAACTCCTATCGTACATTTCATTACGATATTTTTCATAAATATCCACAAGAGCATACATCTTTTTAATATTAAGAAAATCTTTATGCACACGTTTTCCTTCCGCATCTTTCTTCGTATACTTTGCTTTCCAATTAGAAAGAGGTGTTGCTTTGTCTTCTTCTTGTGCCTGATTTAAGGCGTGTGCTAGACTCCCACACACAGCAGAGAGCCATGGACTTAGATGCTGCAGTGGAAATTGCTTTGATCTATAATTAGTAAAGTCTGAAATTATACCCCCCACTTCTTTAAAGATTTCTTTTGATAACCGTTGGTCAAAAGTTTTTGCCAAAATAGGATTTGCATAATTCTGTTCTTCTTCATTATGCTCCAAAATAGAGCGAAATTCAGAAGGAGTAAGTCCTGCTTTTTTCAAATTACTTATCGCCATTTGTATATCTTTTGCATATACAAACCCTTGTTTTGGGTGTTCGCTACGGAGAGGATTATCATGCTCCGTTTCTTTAAGAATATTCTCAATAATACTCAACTTCGTGAGTTCATCGGCTGGAACAAAATTTGCGCCATTATAAAAAAACTCTGGATTTCTGTTGATAACTTCAGTACCAAAACTATGAAATGTGTGTATTGCAACCTTGTACGCATCGCGACCTATAAGCCCCACTAAACGTTTACGCATATTTATCGCCGCCGAATCTGTAAAAGTTAAGCACAATATATTTGAAGGGGCAATATCCGTTTGTTTTAAGATATTTCCAACACGGAGGGATAATATCTCCGTTTTGCCTGATCCAGGCCCTGCAACCACCAAAACAGGACCCTCAACAGTATCTACAGCTTTTTTCTGAGCAATGTTCAGCTTTTTGTACCGTTCCTCGTATCCATTTTTCGAATTATTCTCCATAGTATAATTATAGCACACCATCAAAACTAAAAGATGACCGGCGCTACGCGCCGGTCATCTTTTTTTCATTTTATTAAACTTCTACTAGACGTCCAATATTTAGTATGGTAGGTCATAGTTACCCAGTCCTTTTTGATTTTTTTGCTTCTGTTTTCGCCCTGTTCACCATAAATTGTACAGCTTCGTTCATATTCTCATTTTCAATCTTGATAGCAGGATACTTATTTTGAAAAACACGATATACTTCATCCGCAAACGCTTGCCCCACCATTGGTACACGGTCATAATCCATCACTATTATTTTAAACTTATTAAGACCAGAAAGTACACGACGTGCTTGTGACCGTGAAATATTCACACCACCAGATGTATAAATGCGGATTCTTATTTCAGTCTTATCAAAACCATAATCACTATCATCGCTTAAGTTTGTATACTTGTGAAAAATATCATTGAGATGATGTTTACCTTTGATATTGATTCGAAAAGTAACTTTAGTTCCTTGTTTTTGTCCTTTTACTTTTTTTATAAAAATATCTTCTATCTTATTATCAGCAATAAATTTATAACCGTAACTATTGAGTATAAACTCATCACCAATCTTTGAAGTAAAAAAGATTCCCTCACCTGAGTGCAATTTTGGAGCAGTTGTTGTCTTTCCTTTCAATAAATCTTGTATAGCTTCAATCTCTGACTTAAGTTTTCGTTTTTTCATAATATTACGAAACACACCAATCCCAAAATCATCAATAGTAAATACCAGCTCATTATCTATAAGTGAAACAAATATATTTATTTTTTTTGATTTTGAGTGTTCAATGGCATTGTTCAACATCTCAGAAAAAGCAAACGTAAAAATACTTTTTATATCTTCAGAGAGCAACGCAAATGGGAGAAAACTATACTCAACATCACCAAGAACTTTATGCTCCTCGAGATTTTTATTGGTAAGATTTTTTGTATAAATATTTGGCGCAATTCCAGGATGCAGATCTATATATTTACGAGTTGTGTATACAGCAGAACGTGTCGAACCAATTTTGATAAGTTTCTTTTCTTTCACGAGCTGTGAGATAAGCTTGTTTACGTACTGACGAGATACATTAAAAAGATCAACAAAATCATGGTTTTTTGCAAAACCTTTTTTTTCAACCGTCTCTAATATTTTTTGTTTATATTCATTTGTCATATGTAAACTAATTGTAAACAAATGGTTTATAATTGTCAACCAATTGACAACCAACGCAGAAACAAAAACCAAAAGATGACCGGCGCTACGCGCCGGTCATCTTTTTTCAATCAATCTTTTTCAATCTATGCTTTCTTTTTTTTCAATACAAACAGCCAGCCGATTATAAGTAGTATAAATATTATTCCAAAGGCAATTGTCTTTGTGTTGAAGAAGCCACCACTTTTTGTACTCCCAGAAACATTAGCCGTTTGTCCTTGGACATCGCTTGTCGTTGTTGCTGTTGTAGTGGCGACTATTGGTGTAGTCGTTGCTTTTGTAGTTTCAATGACTGCTTTTGCTTTAGTAACAACAGACTTTTTCTTCTTTATAAAGGTCGTCTTAACTTTTGATTTTGGCTTCGAAACAGGTTTTACAATAGGTTTCTTTGGTGTAGGTTTTACAATATTAAAGTTTGCACCAGTAGAAGCAGTATACTTATTTGCATTTGCAGTATCAATCAGCATTGAATCTGCATTTGTGCTTATCTTTGCATTACCTGCAACTTTGGCTTTGAATACTATAATACCAAATTGTTTTATTGATGTAACTTTTGCGGGTAACCCGCCTGTTTTTATCAACTTTCCGTTTGTATTGTCTACAAGGTCTGACCCTGGAAGCGAAAGTGCTATCCACCCCGTTGCAGGAGTGAACGATACCACTTCCAATAAATTGGCGGGAAACTTTAAAGAAAGTTTAGCTGTCGTTATCTTCTCTCCCGCACCAGGGCTTACGAACACAACAGTGCTAAATACTTTCCCTGGAGCAAGTGTCACAGAAGTCGGTGCAAAACTAAATGTTGCCGCGCTTGCTACTGCTGGCAGAGCCAAAGCTATAGCGAATATTGAATACAGAATTTTTTTCATAATAGTAATTTGTTATTGCTTGGTTGGCTTATACCGACCAGTTTGTAATTAAGATGTTGAAGTCAAAGATGTCTACCTTGCCATCACCATTTGCGTCGCCATCTGCT
>CAZPPV010000040.1:0-5703 GCA_964588565.1 uncultured Candidatus Saccharibacteria bacterium
TACTTGTTGAAAAGTTGAATAAATTAAAAAAATAAGGAGTTTTGTGGGTAAATGGTAAATGGTGGTATGGTAAATGGGGTCAGTAAATGTATGGTAAATGTGGTAAATGGTAAATGGGGTCATAAATGGGGTCAGGACCCATTTACCCAGCTGCGCTTTTCGAGACTTCTCACGCAAAAAAGCAACGGTTTCTTGCATTTCTGTAAATTTACTATTCGCTTTTTGTAATCTTTTCTGATTTATTGTATACCCGTCCATTAAATGCTGTTTGAGTATTTTAGTTGCCCACTTCCTAAACTCTATACTAAAGACTAAAGGGGAACTAAAGGGGGTCAGGTACCTTTGAACTAAAGGGGTCAGGTACCTTTGATTTAACGATTTTGAAAGTAACCGTGTAAAATAAAAAAATGGTCAGAAGTTTGAAAGGGTTACCCTTTTTGGGGCAACCCTGAAATTCCCCTTCGGGGAACATAACAAAGGATATGAGGTTACGAAGTCTTGCAAACTCCTCCATCCAAATTTCGCCTTATTTTGTGGTATAATGTGTGTATGCTACCAAATTATATACATCCTTTTTTGTGGTCATATGATGTTGCTAAAATGGATTTAGACAGAGATAAAAAAAGGATTATTACAAATATTTTGAATTTAGGCACTACCCAAGCCACAGACTAGCTTTTTAAAACTTACAGTAAAAAGGATATAAAAAATGCGACAACCAATCCTTTCCCAGGAGAGTGGAATAAAAAATCTCTAAATTTTTGGGGTATGATTTTAGAGGTTAAGCCAGGTAATCTTAAAAGAAGAATATCTTAAAAAACAATATGTTTTATAATATTTTAGATCAAAAAAGATTAAAAGTGCTTCCTCGTTTAAAAATTTTCAAAAAAGATTTTTATATTGCGGGCGGAACGTCCCTTGCTTTACAAATCCGAAAGACTTAGATACTAAAAAATTATTTGATGAATTAGATGAAACATTTCTTGGTTATGAATTATTAAAAATTCAAGAAGAAAAAAACACTTTGACTGTATTGGTTGATAAAAATATCAAGTTGAGTTTTTTTACTTATAAATATAAACTTCTCAATGATTTAATTGATGAAAAAAATCTAAAATTGGCTTCTGTTGAAGATATTGGATGCATGAAACTCTCAGCGATTACAGGTAGAGCAACAAACAAAGACTATGTTGATATTTATTATATTCTGCAAAATATAAGATTAGAAGATTTACTAGTAAAAGCATCCGAAAAATTTCCCGACTTAGATAAAAACTTAATTTTGAAAAGTTTAGTATATTTTGATGATATTGACATAGAGCCAATCATTTTTAAAAATGATAATTATATTGACTTTAAAGATGTAAAAAAATTTCTAGAAAAAGAAGTTAAAAAATTACAAAAAACCTAAAAAATAATACATCTTGAGGCTCAACCTTAAGATGTGATTTTTTATAAATATTTTACCATATATGTATCCTCAAGTTCATATCCCAGCTTTTTGCGATAATAGTCGCGGACGCCAACACCGGAGATGACTGCTATTTTTTTGTAACCTGCTTCGCGTGCGATGTTCTCTGCTTCTGCCATAAGACATTTGCCTAAACCTACATGCTGACTCTGATTTCCCTCTTCGTTGACTGGAATTAATTGTCCGTAAGTATGTAATTCTCGCACAAGTGCCGAGTGACGGAGCACGGAGAGCGTTCCACTTTGTGTTTTTTCTACTCTACAAAATTGCTCCTCAAGGTCGGACATTTTCCCATCGCTTCGCTCTTTCACAATGTCCAACCTTTTCCGAAATTCTGGTAATCGCAATCGCAAAAACGCTGCAAGTTTTTCAGTATCCTTGTGCTCGTAACTTAAAAATATTTCTTTTCCTGTCTCTGTTTTGTATTCTCTTTTAACAAGTTTAAAATCTTTTAAATACACTGGTTCATTGCGTATCTCACGACAACGAACACACCTGCACTGCCAGTTGTTTTTCTTCATGTCCTTTTCCAACCACTGACGCATGTTTGAAATAATACTTCCCGCTTTTATATACTCTGCCGGTATGTCGCGAATGACGCGAATCAGACGAACATACGGCGGAATATCTTTTTTTACAGATGAAAGGACATACATTAATTCTTCATTTGTATACACTTTAAAATCACCAACTTGCCATGTTTTATATAACTGTGTTTTCTCCAATACCATACATGGATAAATCTTCAACATATCTGGCTGAAATTGCTTCCCTTCAAACAACTCTTTAAACATACCAATATCTTTTTCAAGATTACTTCCTGGAAGATTTGGCATCATGTGGTACACCACCTTAAATCCAGCATTCCTTAATTTTTCTGTTACATCTGCGATTGCCTCACGAGTCATATCACGCTTTGTAAGTTTCAAAATATCATCATCAAGATGTTGTACTCCTATTTCTACTTTTGTTACACCAAGCATTCTCAAACGTTCCAATTCATTTGATGTGATATAGTCGGGACGAGTCTCTATAGATAATCCAATAATCCTACACACTGTCGTCTCGTTTACCTTATGAAGTTCTTCAAGTGACATCTCTCCTTTCTTTATTTTCGTAGATTTTCCTGCAAAATTATTGCATGCTCGAAAACACTCTTTTATAAACTCTTCTTGATACACTGGGTGATAAAAACTCCAAGTACCACCTATTACAATCATTTCTATTTTATCAATTGGATGACCATTCGCTACCAGAGCTCGCAACCTACTTTGCACTTGATCATATGGGTCAAAATTATTAGCCAAAGCACGAGCTGCTGCTGGTTCTTTTTCTAAATAACTTTTTGGCATATTGTCTGCATCTGGACAATATGTACATCTTCCAGGGCATGGATATGGCTTTGTGAGAAGTGAAACAACAGCAACCCCGGAGTTGCTTCGAGTTTTTATTTTTCGTAACATATTTTCTACATCTTTATTTTCTTTTTGCTCACCAGAACTTAACATTTCATTGTATAGTGACATCATCTCTGAGTTAGTAGGCATTTTGTGTGCTGAATCCTTGCGAGCAAAGACAGGATTATTCGTTCCATCATTGGATACTTCACCAACTCTAAACTGCTCACGAATACGCTCTATTTGTGAAAATAATTTATCGTTCTTTATCACTCGCTTTTTTAAGCATTCCACGTCATGCTCAGTTTTTATATTATCGAATATCATAAAAGCAATTTAACATAATAATCAGAAATAATAAACTACTTAGTTCGATATGTCGAACTAAGTATGTGTATATATTGAAATTGCAAATTCTGATACAATAGTAAAATAAGTATGAAAAAGACATACGCAGATAAAATAATAAAAATGTCACACGATGGATATGAAGATATTGCAAAAGACTTTGCTTCCACACGCAAAGTCTTTTGGAAAGAACTCTATTTTCTAGGTGAATATATCAAAAATGGCAATAAAGTATTAGACTTAGGGTGTGGAAACGGAAGATTTCTGGAAGTGATTGGTAAAAAAATATTTCAATATGTAGGGATAGATAATTCAGAATCCTTGATTTCTTATGCGAAAAAACAATACGGCAAAGAAAGAAGATTTATATGCGGAGATGCACTGAAACTTCCTTTTGTAAAAGATGAATTTGATATAATTGTTTCCTTTGGAGTAATTCATCATATTCCATCAAAAAAATACCGCGTACAATTTATGGATGAAGCAAGCCGTACACTAAAAAAAGACGGGGTACTTATACTCACGGTGTGGAATCTATGGAATAAACGATTAACACCAGTAATAAAAAAACACACGCTAAACAAAATAATCTTCAAATCCAAGCTTGATTTTAAGGATGTTTTTCTGCCGTTTGGAAAAAAACAAAATGTTCGCTATTTGCACGCATTCACAGAAAGAGAATTACGAGAGCTAATAAAAAAATCTGGTTTTTATATAACTAAATTAGAAAAAATAAAAAGACGTGGTGATAATGAAAATATTGTAGCAATTTGCAAGAAAATTTAGCTCTTTGAGATTTTCCCATATACTCCCTCTAAAAGATCTAGGTCCTTACCACTTTGTGTCAAGAGCTCATTGTTTTTATTTTTGAGAGATTCTAATATCTCCATACCGTACTTATCATTAACTTCTTTTTTGTATAATTCACTAAAGGCAGCAAAGTCTTTAATGAAACAATAATTACCAGCACCTCGTCCACCTTGGTGCACAGGGCTTAAGTGTGTAGGGCCAATGCGTGGGTCAGCAGACATTGCTTCTTGTATAATTTCCCAATCTGTATCTTTACTTTGCGTTAAATCATACATTAAATTTATAAATATGATTTTAAAATATGATAAACAATTCCCACCATATTTTATAAACTCAGCTTCTTTCGCGGAACATATTTTTTTATATGGCGCCTCTGGCAAAACAGCAAGTACTTCTGTCGCCTTTTTTTGATATTCGTTGTTGTTAATAGAAATACCGACAATATTCCTATCCGGATTTGCGGCATCGTGTGCAGCTGTCGAAGCAGTAAGAAATTCGGGAGAATGCATCACAAAAATATCTGGATTTTCTTCTTGTATTAGCTCAGTCGTACCTGGAAGTAGTGTTGATTTTATAACAGCAGTTTTTCCTTTTCCAACCAATTTAATAACTTCTCGTAAAATATTATCATCAAAACCCTCAGGTGTTGAAGGAGTCGGAACAGCAATGAACACAATATCACAATTAGCAATTATCTCCTTATTTTTAAGATATGGTTCCTCTTGTGAATAACGCACCACATCAAAACCACGCTTCTCAAAATCATCAGAATAATTTTTTCCAATCCATCCCTGTCCTATAAAACCTATTTTTTTATCTTTATTTTCCATGTTAAAAACAATATTACCATAAAATAGTAAGTGGTGCATTATTTAAAAACACCCTTCCCATAATTCTTTATAGCGTACAAGGTATTGCTCTTTTGTTTTTTCTTTTATGTTTAACCCAATAGCATTCTGTGCTTTAAGAACAATACTATTTTTTAACTTCTCGTTTTCAATTATTTTTATCAGATGATTAGCTAGGCAATCCTTATCTAACACATCACAAATGTATGCACTTTGAGTTTCTTTGAAATACTCACTAGCAATACCAACATTGGTAGTTACGATAATACAACCCGAAGCGGCAGCTTCGATAAGAACCATTCCATATCCTTCGTAATTTGATGTATGCAAAAAAATATCTGTAGTTTTGAAAAAAGAAATAACTTCACCACTGTCACCGTTAAATACAACGTTATCTTTAAGAGAATACTTATGAACATATTTTTTAAGTACATTAAGCTGACTACCCTCTCCAACGATAACAAGACCTGTATTAGGATGAGCATCAACTATCTTTCTAAAAACAGAAAGTGCTAGTGGTATGTTTTTCTCCTTCTCTAGTCGTGACACCATAAGAATAATCTTATCAAACCGTGGATACTTCTTATGTATATTCATACCAACGGGTGTATTCCGTATTGCTTGCAAGTCAACGAAAATTGGCAGAATTATTGGATTTATTTTTAATTTTATACCAGCAGTTTTAATCGAGTTTGCTATGTGTTTTGAAACCACACGAATACCATTAGCTTTTGGTAATAAAAATCTAGCAATTCTCATACGAAGCTTGTTTAGTAGCACTCCTTTTGTGAAATATGGCGATAGGAAATCTGTGTGTATTTGCAGGTGG
>CAZPPV010000041.1:0-1411 GCA_964588565.1 uncultured Candidatus Saccharibacteria bacterium
ATCAGTTTTTGTTATCACTACGATTTCTTTTTTACGTGATAGTTCTATATCATATTCTTTCATTTCTTTTCTTATTGATCCATAGACTTCGTACATATTATTATTCTCAAGTGAAACTAGATGAACTAACATTTTTGTTCTTTTTATGTGCCGTAAAAACTTAAACCCTAGACCCTTTCCAACAGAAGCACCTTCAATAAGTCCAGGTATATCTGCAAGAATATATCCAAAAAGTTCGCCGAGGTTTGGCTCGAGTGTGGTAAATGGATAATCTGCAGTCCTTGCCTTCGCTCCCGTTATTGCATTTAATAAACTTGACTTACCCGCATTTGGCAACCCAACAAACCCGACATCAACAACCAATTCAAGTTCAATTGAAAATTTAGATTCTTGTCCGCTCTGTCCAGATGTCCACTGTTTTGGACAAATATTGGTAGACGATTTAAACGACTCATTCCCCCGACCGCCCCGACCGCCTTTGAGAATAAGTATTTTCTCTCCTTCTTTGTCGAGTGAAAATTTTTCACCAGTCTCATCGCTATTTACAACTGAACCAATAGGTAATTTTATTAAAAGATCACAACCGCTTGCTCCATGCTCACCATCTTTTCTACCTTCCTCTCCATTTTCTGCGATAAATTCTTTTTTGTGTTTATATTTTGCCAACAGATTTATATCGCGTACTGCTAATATATACACATCGCCTCCACATCCACCATTACCACCAGAAGGACCACCAAATTCTCTACCTTTTTCATGACGCCAACGCACAACACCATTGCCACCATTACCAGCTTTTATAAAAATATTTAATTCATCTACAAATGCCATATTATTAAAATTAACTCTCAACTGCAATTTTAGCAAGTGAAAGTGCTCCATCATAAGAACCTGCAACTGCTATAAATTTTTTATTATGGCAAAAAATTGCATCTTTTACTCCCGTAATAGCTATTAACTCTTTATCTCTTTTTCCTGCCCAACTATCAGGAAAATCTTTTCTATTCTTAAATCCTGACAATTCATCACGTACAGCCTTAACTTTCCACGCTCCACCATTCTGGTGGTCAGGTTTTACAACATAAAGTGGTTCTGGGTAATTATTCAAAATATTTTCCCATGAATAATGCCCATCCATAGTTATTATACGTCTATCTTTTGTATTGTTATAAGCCTCTACGACCAAAGACCTTCCTTCGACTTCATCTTGTGCATGAATAATCTCACGTTCTAGTATTTTTCTAGCAATTGGTAAATATTCCATAAAAGCAGAGTCATGATTACTCTTACCATTTTTCACTTCTTTCCACGTTGGTCTAAATACAGATGTTATGTTATGAATAATATAAGGAAATACGTCGTCTGAAATTTTCTTAAAAGTTTCAATTCCATTATCTGCCATATCTACTGG
>CAZPPV010000041.1:1511-5650 GCA_964588565.1 uncultured Candidatus Saccharibacteria bacterium
TCCAACATAAAACCCTTGAATAAAAGTAGAGAGAAACCAAAAAAGCATACCGTTTATTACAAAAATAAACATACCGAGAGTAATTATATTGATTGGAAGTGTAAGTAATACTAAGATTGGACGAATTATTGCGTTAACAATACCAAGAAAAAAAGCAACAACAAAGGCGATGTATAGAGAACTAACTGAGATACCTGGGACAAGATATGCTGTTGCCAAAAGAGATAGCGCGCTGATAAACCATTTAGTAATAAGATACATATTTTTACAATTTTTAACCTTTATTATTTTTTACAACGTTTATGGTCTCACCGCTTTCAAAAGATTTTATGTTATCTATTGTAGTCTCCACAATACGTTCGAGTGCCTCTTTTGTATTAAAAGCATTATGAGGTGTAATTACCACACGAGGATGATCAATAAGATATTGATTTGCAAGAACGATTCGCAAATCTTCAGGGTTTGGATGTTCTTTTGTAAGTAACTCTGTATCATCATCCATGTATTCTTCTTCCTCTAGTACGTCCATACCAGCTCCGGCAAGTACACCACTCTCAAGTGCCAAAATCAATGCTCGTGTCTCTACAAGAGCACCACGAGAAGTATTTATCAAATATGCTCCTTTTTTAATCTTATCTATATTCTCCATGTTGATCATATGGTGTGTATGTTTATTGTCTGGTGCATGTAAAGTTATAATATCAGAATTTTTTAGAAGCTCATCAAAATCTACATATTTAAAATCTAATTCTTTGACTAAATCTTCATTATGCCTAACATCAAATGCAATAACATTCATACCAAAACCTTTTGCTATTTTTATAGTATGTGACCCGATACCACCTGTTCCTACTACTCCTATTGTTTTTCCTTTTAAATCAAACCCCCTCAAACCATCTGAAGAAAATTCCCCTTTTACAAGAACCCTATCATACGACTCATAAATCCTTCTAGAAATATTAAGTAACAATGCAAATGTGTATTCTGCAACAGTATTCGCTCCATAGAATGGAACATTTGATATTACAATCCCTCTTTTTTCTGCTTCATCTCTATCTATATGTTCGAATCCTGTTGATCGAGTTGCAATAAATTTTAAGTTTGGGAATCTATCCATTTCTTCTTTTCCAATATGTGACTTAATAAATACAGAAATAACTTCTGCATCTTTGTCTTCGTATGTTGAATGGTCTTGAGTAGTGCCTTTAAAAAACGTAATGTCATCGGAAAAAAGTTTCCCTTTTACATAATCCTGCTCCCAGTCATCTCTTGAAAAATAAACTATTTTCATAATAATCTTAATGTTATTGTTAAAACTACTTGTACTCTTTAAATTCTTTTTCTATCTCAATCAATCTCTTGTATTTTACATCTCTTTCCTTTCTAAGGGGTGAGCCTGCTTTAATCCCAAAAGCTCCTATCCCAACGGCTAAATCAGAGATAAAAGTATCCATTGTTTCACCACTACGATGAGAAGCGACTATTTTCCACCCTGCATCGCGGGCGAAAGCAACAGATTGATACACTTCAAGTAATGTTCCAATTTGATTAGGTTTTATTATAACAGAATTTGCAGCTTTTTTATTTATCATCTCTTTTATTAAAGATGGGTTTGTAACGGTCAAATCATCAGCTAGTATTAAAATACCATCATCAACCACTTTCGTAAGATTAGAAAAACTACTCGCATCAGACTCCTCAAATGGATCTTCTACAACCAATAAATTAAACTCATTCATGAGTTTCTTGTAAATACCTAAGAGTTCTGTTGAAGAATATTTTTTACCTAACAAATCATATTTACCATCCTTGTAAAATCCTGTAGCTGCTGCATCAATAGCAAGAAAAATATTCTCTTCGGCGATAATTTCACTAAGCAATGTAAAAGGCTCTTCAATTTTTTCAAAAATTGGTGAGTACCCACCCTCATCTCCCAGTGGAACATCACCAAATCTCTCTTTAATTTTGTTACCTAAAGTTCTTATTACTTCTTGTGCTTTTTCATAAGAGGTAGATATTGATTCATATTTTGGAACAATCATATACTCCTGAAAAGGCAATCTAAAGCTGGAATGCTCCCCACCGTTCATTATATTCATAAAGAGTTTTGGTAACTTTGCTTCTATATTATTACTATCTGCAATAAATTTCCATACTGGTATATTCTCTATAGTAGCAGCTAGTTTGGTGACAGCGATACTAACACCAAGTATCGCATTTGCTCCTAGCTTACTCTTGTTATCTGTACCATCAAGTCTTAAAAGAAGCCTATCGATTCCTGATACCGTAATATCCTTATCTACTATCTCTGGTGCTATAATATTTTCTACATTTGAAATCACCTGAGTAACTCCTATACCATCATCATCACGCTTTTCAAGCGCCTCTTTTGAACCAGTACTCTTTCCAGATGGAACTGCTGCAACAACAGAAATGTCACCTGACGAGAGATGTACTTCCAATGTTGGAACACCTCGTGAATCAAATATTTCTTTTGCGCTACATTGTGTAATTTTCATAATTTATTATGGCTTAACTTTATAAAATTAGTAACTAAATACTATTATATTACTCAATAATTAACAAAAAATATCTATTTTTTTGTTAATGTAAAGTACAAGTCTGACACATTACTACCAACACGACCAATCTTTATACTTCCATTAATTTCTCTAAAAAATTCGTATGAATTGTTATCATTTAGAAATTCATTTATATTCAAACCAGCGCGCTTACTCTCTTCAAAAAGTTTAATATCTCCAATTGCTCCTGCAGATGGAGAATTATCCCACCCGTCAGAGGCAGCAGCTACGACGACCTCTTCTTTTTTTATACATGCAAGCGCACCCAGCACAAGCTCTTGATTCCTACCCCCCGTACCATTACCAGATACAGTAACGGTAGTTTCGCCTCCATAGATCAAACATGATCCAACTTTGCCATCTAGTGCTATTTTCTTCCCAACTTCACGTGCTTCTCCTTGTATTTTTGTGTCTACAATAGTAGAAAGATAACCGAGCTCCTGAGCCTTTTCTTTCATTGCAATAAGAGCATTTTCATTTGTAAGTAGTAATATGTTACTTACCTTTTCAAAATATTTTTCGTCTTTAGGTGTCTCAAGTATATCACAATCTGGAAACTTACAAATTGTCAAAATATCATACTTTGCAAGAATTTTTTCCGTATCTTTTTTTGTTGTTTTATCCATGACAGTAGGACCTGAAGCTATTGTACTAATATCATTACCAGGAACATCTGAAAAAATAAGTGAAACTATCTTTGCTGGGTATGCACTCTTTGCAAATTGTCCTCCTTGTACAAGAGAGAGGTGTTTACGTACGGTATTGATTTCTTTTATATCTGCACCTTTTTTCATTAATGCCTTTGTTATGTTGACTAACGTTTCGCATTTAATTTCATTTGGAAGACACAGCAATGCGGAACCTCCACCAGACACAATAGTAATAATCAAATCATTTTCTGTTGTATCTTCAAGCATTTTCTCTATTGATAAAGCAGCTTCAACATTTGCTCTAGAAGGAAAAGGGTGTGTACCTACTATCGATTTTATTCTATCTAACTTGACTCCTCTTACGTCAATAACAATGCCGTCGGTTATTCTTTCACCTAAAATATTTTCAAAAACCTCACCAGCGTCTGCGGCACACTTACCAATACCAACAAAAAATATCCTTTCATATTTACTCAAATCTATTTTCTCTTCACATATATAAATAATATTATCTTCAACTCGTACCTGAGACATTATCACCTTTTCTGTTTTAATAGCAATATAACCACTTTCTAATATATTTAACGCGTCCATACGAAGTTGTGACACAGTAAGCTCATCAAAGTTCTTTATTATGTGTTTTTTCATAATTGCATTATAACACACAGCGTATACAAAATTGTATACGCTGTTTTTAAACCCTAAAGTCCAACCCAAGTAATTTTACCCTACCTCCCCAACTGTGCTTTCATTACTTCTACAAGTTGAGAAAGTAAGGAAACAAGAAGTTCTTGAAGTTTGTTTATCTGTGTTTGTATTGAAGCTATGGCAACTTGTCGTGTTTTGTTTGTTGTTTGAGTTTGTGGAGTATGTACTATTGTGATTGACTTTTGTGGTGCTAGGGTAG
>CAZPPV010000042.1:0-5646 GCA_964588565.1 uncultured Candidatus Saccharibacteria bacterium
TAATAAAAAACACCGAAATTTAACCTCGGTGTTTTTTATATTTTATTTAAGAAATTTTTCTACTTTTTTTTCTACTTTTTTAATTTCATCAAAAGTGAACCAGTTAATTCTTTTGTCTCTTTTGAACCATGTTCTTTGTCTTTTGGCGAATTGCCTGATTGCGATGTTTAATTGCTCTATCGTCTCGTCTTTAGTTGTTTTGCCACGTATGTATCGTGACAGGTAGCGATATTCAAGTCCGAGTGCCTCCATGCGTTTCCATGTCAGCCCACGTTCGTGTAGATGCTTTACCTCTGCGACCATTCCGATGCGGAGTCGTGCAATTATGCGAGTATAGATTTTTTCTTGTAGCTTTTCTTTGTCTATATTTATACCAATCTCTAGTACATTATATTTGTCAGTCGTTTTGACACCCAAGTTGGGAACATGACCTAGTTTAGTTGCTATTTCTATCGCACGTATAAGACGATGTGGATTTTTGGAATCAATTTCTTTTGCTCGATGGACGTCTTTTTTCTTAAGTATTTTAAAAAGCTCGTCCGTTGTTTTCTTTGCGAGCTTCATCCGTAGTTTTTTATCTGGTAGTACTTCCGGGAATACTAAGTCGTCTATAATCGCTTGTATGTAGAAACCAGTACCACCACAAAGAATAGGTATCTTGTCAAGCTTAAGAATGTCATCTATTTTCTTTTCAGCTAGGTGTTTAAACTCTGCCACAGAAAATGCTCGTTTCGGGCTTGCAACATCAAGAAGGTGATGTGGTACTTTTTCCATTTCTTTTTTTGTTATCTTACCAGAACCAATATCAAGACCTATGTAGACCTGTCTTGAGTCTGCAGAAATCACTTCACCGTCAAATTTTTTTGCCAAAATTACAGCCATATCACTTTTGCCTGAAGCTGTGGGACCTAAGATAACGATTATTTGATTTTTTTTTGATTTTCTATGTATTGTCATACTTTTTTATGTTAATATATATGTATTAAAAGTTAATTTAAACAAAAATGCAAGTATAAAATTATATTTCATTTTTATTTAAGAACTTTGAATTATAAAATAATTTCTACTACGGTATCGATATAGTTGTGAATTTCTCCCTAACACTCGTTTTGGAAAGTTGAAATATGACAGGATTCCTGTTTGGGTGAATTTTCAAGTGTGTAAAATTTTCGTTGTGAAACTATTTTTGTAATTCAAAGTATGAAGTGTTATGT
Source organism: uncultured Candidatus Saccharibacteria bacterium (assembly GCA_964588565.1). Lineage (GTDB taxonomy): Bacteria > Patescibacteriota > Minisyncoccia > Phycocordibacterales > UBA1539 > CAYSEK01. Next base: position 1,215 of record CAZPPV010000042.1, read on the forward strand.
GTGATAAAAAATCATGTGAAAAATGTAAAGGTGGACACAAAGATGAAGATGCTGTCTTTGAAGATGTTTTTCCTATAGCAGAGGTTGGTTTTGAGATTCCCGATTTTGAAGTGGGGGCATTTCATGAGAATGACATCAGAAAGATAAAGCTTTCTGATTATCGTAAAAAGTGGCTTATTTTATTTTTTTACCCTGCGGATTTTACGTTTGTATGTCCAACAGAGTTGGAAGAGATGGCTGATAATTATGATGAGTTTAAAAAAAATGATGCAGAAGTGCTTTCTGTAAGTACAGATACGGTGTTTGCTCACAAAGCATGGAAGGATGTTTCTCCAGCTATAAAGAAGATAAATTTTCCAATGGTTGCAGATCCTACAGGCAGAGTTTCTCGTGCGTTTGGAACATATATTGAAGATGAGGGAGTTGCTCTCCGTGGGTCGTTCATAATTGACCCAGACGGTATATTGCGTGGGATAGAGATTAATGATAACAATATAGGACGAAGTGCCAAAGAGCTTCTTAGGAAGCTTCAGGCGGCAAAATTCGTACATGAGCACGGCGGTAACGTGTGTCCTGCGTCATGGCAACCAGGAGATGATACTCTTGAGCCAGGGTTGGACTTGGTAGGTAAGATATAGTACAACAGAAGTGAAAGATAAAAAAAGAAGCGGCACCATGTAATTGGTGTCGCTTTTGTCTTTAACTCCGTAAGGCTAGAGTGTTGTTTCATTTCTAGAGTAGTTTTACTAGAAAAGCTATACACTTGGTTTGCGGGATTATTCATCATCATATTTTCTTCCCAAGTGTCAATGAATAATATTAGTGGTACCAACACTACCTGCAAGAAGGGTTTCAGTTTTATGTAGCTTCCAAGTGTATTTTTCTGAGTCTCTTTTATTGGCGATCATTTCTTTTGCCTTAATTATATTTTGCATCTTTTATATCATAATAAAAAAAATTTTGATAGTGGTTAACATCTTAATGTATGGCGTCTTTTATACCCATTTTTTTCATCCAATCATTTTTTAGTTTGGTTATTATTTTCAAATCCGACTTTATTAATTTAGTATTAATAGGCAAACCAGAAGTAATCGTAGACCACAGTTCTTCGATAGATGTTTTTGAAGCAATTTGATCTGGTAGTTTGCGATATATATAAAATGTTGCATTCGGAGTATCCTCGGGTCTCCATTTTCGTGGATACATTTTATCTTGCATTGTAAGCAATACAATTGGGATGTATCCGAATATGAATGCAGGAATACTAATAAATAATATAATCATAAAAAAAGTTTTTATTGTTTCTAGTGTAAATATACTATAGATATTTCCACTTTGTTTATACTCTATCCATGCTGATAGGGCGTAAAAGATTGCTAATAAAAAAAAGAGCACAAATAGTAACTCTTTTTTACCTACGAGCATCTGTAAATTAATAATGTTAAAAGAAAAAAATGGTAATAAGATAGCAATCGTCCAAGCAGAATTCATATTTTTACTGGTTAGATAAATTATGGTTATTATAAATATGAATCCGAAGATAGTATTAGTCCACCAGTAATGCTTTCTTAGAATGCCATATATTTTATTTATTATTTTCATAATTCTATAAAAACTAATTATAGTTTACCCATATAGTATAATATAGTATAATACAAGTAAATAGAAAAATGTTTTGTTTTTATAAATAACGAGTAACATAATATATGAAATTGTACAAAAGGGATGAAAACTATAAAAACCCAATAAAGACTACTAAAATAAATTTTTTGGTGCTCGGTATTTTATATATAATACTTGGTATTTTCTTTTTCCCAACAAAAATAATAATAGCATATACATTAATTCCGTTGGGAGTATTATTATTAGTCGCAGCTTATTTTTTAAATAAAAAAAGTATTTATGGTGTTTACGTGGGATGGGTATTCATCATACTAGGTACTGTTGCTGTTTTCTTAAATAGTCAATATTCTAGTATATTATTAATTGCATATATTTCTTTTTGGAATTATAAAGCAAGTAAAGTTTTTAAAATCCACTCATCATTGAAAGGAAGCACTGTTTCTGGTGATTAATAAGAAAGAGCATCTTTTATCCCAAAGTTTTTTTATTCAATTTTATAAACAAAGTTCTTGTATTAAAGTTTCAAGATTTTCCGAAGTAAACTTTAGTCTCTTATAATTAGGTTCTAAAAACAAATCAACCCTATTGTTGCCTTTTAAGTAATGTTCTTTTTCAACCCAAAAATTATGCATTGATTCTGTGTAATGAGCTATAAACCCATTTTTTAATTCTTTTTTATCAATTGGACATATTTCTAAATAAGATTTTATATAAAGTTTTATTTTTTCTATTGAAATCTTGTTAAAATCAGTTAAAAAAGAATATATTACAGATCTAAATAGTTCATGTGTCTTTGGAGCATATTTAATTTTTTCAAAATCAAAAATATATTTAACTTCATTATTGTTACCAAAGAAGATATTTGAATCAAGATAATCTCCATGAATAAGGTGATCATTTATAAGATGTAAATCTTTGTATTCAATATTATTTTTTTCTATTAGTTTTTTCTTAAATATAATAGTTTTCAGAGCGAGTTTATCAAAATTTGTCTTTGTTTTCAATTGCAGAATCTTGTCTATGAGTATGTTTGCAATTTTTAATGTTTCATCATTGTTCTGCGTATCAAATGTGTTTGTCAATTTTAACGAACAATTTTTTCCTATTAAGTGCATCTTACCCAACATTTTACCCATAGATGTAATCATTTCGTCATTTAAGTATCCTAGGTCTGGTTGTAGTTTTGAAATGAATTGAAAAAGTGTAAAGTACGAACTGCCTTGTTTGAAATAGGTGACGCCTGTCTTTGTCTTTATGGGCATAATCACAGGTATTCCATTGTCACTAAAATATTTTTTTGATAAATGGATATCCTTTATTTTTTTCTCATTATCAAATCTATATTTTTTTAAAAAATAGTTATTAGCGTTTGTAGAAAGTTTATAATTTTCACTCAAAAATCCCCTTTTAACTTTTTCAGTATTTTTTATTTCAGGAATATCATATAAATTGGCTATTGTTTTTAGCAATTCTCTCATTATGTAATTTTAACAAAATCTTAAAATAAAATAAAGGCGCATATAACACAAAAATAATAAAATAAATAATAAAACTAACACAATGGGCAACTCGGATTATCTTAAAAGAGCTATCGTAACCCTGCGAATTTCTTGAATATTTACAGTTGATTAAACTATTTGTAGAGATTGAAAGTGATTGAGAAATTTTGTATACTATAACTGTGAATAATTTTGCTAGAATAATTGCAGATATACCCATACTAATTATGAGTCTTGTTCTTGTCTCTCAGATGAATGAGTGGATAAATATTGAATTAACGACTCTTGTTTTTTTATATTTTGTTGTATATTTCTGGATTATACTGTTTCAATTATCTTATTTAATATTTGGCGGTTTTGAAAATAAACAACAACAGCAATACGGAGGAACAGAAGCCTTTAAACGAGCAAGTATAGCAATGGTGCTTTTTTGGACTGCGTTTTTTGGTATTGCGATTGAGATGGCTAAAGAAACAACTCTACCAACTAAAAATATTGCTATCATAGTTATATCGTCTTTAATAACCAGCGTCATTCTGATTAAATATCGTTATGTTGTACTTACTTATTTTGGAGTGAAAAAGGGTGAGGGAATAAATTTTTTAAATATTAGGAAATATATACGTTGGTATCACTACGGCGCAGTCATAATCTTTCTATTATTTAATGGTATTGTCTTTTTATAAATAAGTAGAATAGGTAATAGCTTTGAATTCTAAGTATAAAAATATAGATTATCCGAAAAAGTTTAATAATACGATGAAAAATAATTATACATTTGATACTCAAGACAACACAATATCTACGAATAACCAAATATTCAGGTAATGATTCTTATATCAAGAGTTATTTAAAATACTAAAAATAATTGAACATTTAAGTTTAAATAAGAAACAAAAAAGCTCCGGGGCTAGACCTCGGAGCTTTTTTAGTAATTTTACAGTTTAATTTTGTCAACAAAACTTCCAATAAATGATAACTTATTTTTTTTCTAGAGTGCAATTGATAATCCATGTTAAAGCGTAAAAGAAAGAAATAACAAAAGTAATAGTAAATGCTAATTTTCTACAAACATAACAGTGACAAGAAAATCAAAGACTAATTAAAAAAATATCAATACGGTGCTCATCTTTACATAAAAAAACAAATGGTTCTTCTTGTTTAACAATCAAAAAAAATTATATCTTTAACCCAAAAAAATTAGTTCTATTCTGGTGGGCGTGGAGGGACTTGAACCCTCATGAGTTGCCTCATACGATTTTGAGTCGTACGCGTATACCAATTCCGCCACACGCCCATTGTCAATTATG
>CAZPPV010000043.1:0-5567 GCA_964588565.1 uncultured Candidatus Saccharibacteria bacterium
ATCTTGAGCGTCTTAGCGGCTCTGTTGCCCCTCTTACGCACGCTTACGTGGCTTGCCCGAGCCGTTGTTTGGTTAGAATGCCTTTTCTATCGAATTGGCGTCGTTGAAAAATACCTCGAAAGCCTTGCAGTGGCCATTGTGGCATTAGGTGCATTTTTCGATTATTTGAATGAATTGTGCGAAGAATCACCATCGACCTCCGGAGTTGATACAAGCGCCCTGAACGACGATCTTCCTGAACTCATCGCTGAACTATCCATTGTCGCCAAAGATAGGGGAGCGGAAGCCTAAGACCGTCTCTCAACGATATTCGGGAGGGAATTCAACTCAAGACGTCAAAAAATATCCTTTTTATAAAAAACACGTTTTTTATTTCTTTACTGGGCTTGGTTTATTTTTACCCACGTTAGATAGCGAAGTAAATCAGGCTTCCACAGAGTCGGGCACGAGGAGGTTTCAGCTCAAGCTAAAAAAAGTTAAAAGTAGGTCATGACATAAAAAAAATAAGTATTTTTAATTTAAAATTTGCCTTAGTATGAAACCGTTTTAAATTTGAATAAAAAATGAATACGCATTAAAAAGCCCGATTAACTTTGGAGGTTAACCGGGCTTAGCGAATTCATTAAATATTCAAACCACGAAGTAAGAAAGTGATGTTTTCGCATGTAAAACAAATTGATTATACAGTCGAAGCTTAAAATTTACAATCCTTTATGGCTTCTAACCCATCTGTCAATTTACAAAACATTGCCTTCTTGCTGATATTTTTTAATCGATAAGGAAATGCAATGAAAACCCAACCCAGTCATACCTCAAAATCAAACCAGTCTATTGCAGGTCAATTAGTCAGTACAATCATAAAAAACGCCCAAGGAAAATGGCCTCATATTTTAAGCACGCTAGGAATAAACGTACCAGACAATCCCAACAAACACGCCCCTTGCCCCGTATGTGAGGGGACAGATCGATTTAGATTTGACGACAAAGAGGGGAAAGGAACATGGTTTTGCAATCAATGCACACCACAAAGCGGTGACGGTTTAAATCTGGTCTGCAATGTTTTAGGTATTACACCTACCGAAGCCGCCAAACGAGTGAACGAGTTATTACCACTGGATTCAGAAGTCATAAAATCCAATCCAATTAAACCGTCAAAAACCAATAAAGAAACTGAACGAGAAGCCAGACAAAACGCTGAAAAAATATTAAAAGAAACCAAGCTCGGGAAAAGTTTTTATCTGGTCAGCAAAAAACTTGAAGGGATTGAAAGTTTGATGCTAAGCAGATCACTGCCGAATCTAGGTTTGTTCAATAGTCCGCTCTTAGTGATTCCATTTGAAAAAAACGGCCAACTTACCACATTACAGTTCATTGACAAAAAGGGGAACAAACGTTTTTTAAAGGGAACAGGAACACAGGCCAGGTCCTACCATCAAATCCCTGGAAAAACAGATGACATTTATATCGGCGAAGGTTACGCCACAACATTGACTTCAACACGCTTAACGGGTTGTATGGGCTATGTCGCCGGTTCCGCAAATAATATCCCTTCCGTGGCACTCATTGCTTCACGCCATCATCCGCTGTCTCAAATCATAATCCTTGTCGATAATGACGAGGCCGGAGGAAAATCCTTAAAAGGAATTGTAAAATGTGTTCCCAACTGTATTGGTGTTACTCCACCAAATAATAATGAAAAGATAAAAGATTGGAATGATTACTATCAAGTGCACGGCGAAGAAAAAACAAAAAAAATTTTAAAGAATGCTATCCAGAAAAAAAGAATCTCGGTGAGTACCCATATTGAGAACGACATGGTAGCAATCTGTAGGCAGTTAGAAAAAAAACCGCCTAATGATTTAATGGGTAAATCAGAAGCCATCGATTTTGCAGTCAATATGATAAATAAAAATCATTGTTTTGTTTTGACTAACGTAAAAAATACAGTTGTCGTAGAAAATAAAAAGCTTAGTTTATTAAATATTAAATCGTTTAGTGAATGGGGAGAAGCATTACAAATCCCATACATTGATAAACGAGGTATAGGCAATTCATTAAATGCCGTTTTGGCATGGAAAAGAAATCCAAAGAGGCGAACATGCTCAGGAATGATTTTTCGTCCCAGTTCTGAGGTACGCCGATTACAAGATGGTGGAAACTACAATTTATGGTCTGGCTTTGACGTTAAAAGAGAATATGTTAAAGATTGGCCATTAGGGCAAAAGTTTTTAAATCATTTATTTGATAATATTTGTGACGGTAATAAGAAAAGTTATCGTTATTTACTGTCATGGATAGCTGACATATTTCAACACCCAGAAAAAAAACCGGGTGTTGCCTTGGTGTTAAGAAGCGAGGGCCGAGGAACGGGCAAATCTAAAGTATCCGAAGTACTCAATCATTTAATCGGTTTTCATTCTGAAAAAGTAAGTAACATGGATCATTTACTTGGTAAGTTTAATGAACACTTATCAACATCCATCATGATAGTTGTAGAAGAAAGTTTTTGGGCTGGAAACAAAGCCAATGCAGGGAAGCTGCGTGATATGATAACTAGCCCGACTATACGCGTAGAAATAAAAGGCGGGGCTATTATGGAGTTTGAATCATTCCATCGAGTAATGATGATTACAAACAATGATTGGGCTATACCTGCGAACAAAGATGAAAGACGCTATTTTGTTTTGGATGTGGGTGAACACCAAAAACAAAACCGCTCATATTTTAAATCAATGACTAACGATTTAGAGAAAGGTGGTTATGCTCAGTTAATGGATTTTTTCATAACTTATGATTATTCAAACGTAGACATCGGGAAAGCTCCACGCACTAAAGGGCTAGAAGGGCAAATATTGGAATCAATAAGTCACGAACAAAAATTTTGGATGAATTGTTTAGTCAATGGGTCAATTGGAAATTTTAAAATAAATAGAACTACCACCACTGACGTTGCAAAAAAATTTATTTACATGGAATACATGAATTATCTAAATGGGATAAATGCAAAGTCTGCCGCTGTAGCAGATAATACATTTGGTACAAAAATTAAAAAAATATGTCCAAAGATAGAAAATATAAAAACTACAGTCCAATCTCATTTAGCAAATAGAGATCGAACTAATGGTTATAGATTACCATTACTTGAAACTTGTCAAAAAGATTTTGAAGCCGTTTTTAGTATCTCAATTAATTGGGATTAACTAACCTGAAAACCCACATCTATAATTTGCAGTTTTTTTGAATTGTCTTAACTGTCCTAACTACGTCCTAGTTGAACGGGTCAACTAGGACACCAAAAAATTATTTCATATCAGTGACCTACTACCCCTTGTCCTAGCTGTCCTAGTTATAATTAGAAAGAGAGATATAAATAAGTAAAAGATAAGGACAAAAAAGACAAAAAAGGGGGGGAAATAATGGGGCTTAGAATAGATGTACTATGGAAAAAAAATGCGATTTAACTAGGTCAGCTAGGACAATGCTCGTAACATTATGTATTTATTAAGTTTTTCACTGTCCTGGCTGGCTAAATCTAAGGAAGACAAGCTGGGACAGCTGAGACTGAACGTATATAAAATGATCTATAAAAAGGAAAAGAATGAAATTTAAGCAAAGAAAAACTGTATATATTTTATACAGGAATGAGCTGAAAATAGTTATGAAAGTATGAAATATATACAGATATTTTTTGCTTAAATTTCATACAAAAATAACAAAACCAGAAATGAAACATGAAATTTAAGCAAAATGTGCAAAATTCACCCTATTTAAAAGTTAGTCAGTTCTACTAACTCGGACAGCGTATTTAACGTCTGATTATTCGTTTTCAAACCAAATTACTTTTCTGGTAAGCAATGTTTTTAATTTTGTTGCCCTGTATTAGAGAGTCAGTGAAAGCCGTTCCGGCTTTATTATGGATTGGTTAGTTTTATGGGTAACTTTATCTTTCTTAGCTACTATATTTGCTATTAAGAAAAGACGCTCTGGTATTGGAATATTTTTTCTGTCAATAATATTTAGTCCACTTGTTGGTTTTATTGAAGCTTTTATAATGTCTAAAAATATTAACGAAATAGAAAAATTAGAGATTTCAAATGGAGGTAAGAAAAAATGTTATTTTTGCGCAGAACTAATAAAGTCAGAAGCTATTGTATGTCAATACTGTGGTAAAGATTTGCCTACGACTAATAGTGGATCAAGACCAGATCGAAGATCTGAAATACTCGCTTTGGATCTGACAGTTGATAAATACGCAAAAGCAACAGGACGTACTGAAAATGATGTAATTGACGAGCTTAGAAAAAATAACATTAAAGGGCGTTATATAAATCAAGTATGGAGTGTGGTGTCAATATAGGTGAAATTATTATTTATACTAACGTTAAGCTGCGCGATTTTCAGCGTCCGCTTGAGCTCTTTGTTGTGATATATTTCACAGCAAAATAAAACAAAATTGTGATAAAAATTGCAGAAATTATATATGCAGGAAGTGTTGACTTTAACATTAGAAGTCCACTATCAACCCGTTGTTCCTCATGTAGATAGGGCGTAGCTTGGCTATTGAAGGAAGAATTATATATAGAAAAGTTAATTACGAAATTTAATAAAGCCAAAAATATGTAAATAAAAAATGTTTTCATCTGTCTACTCACGTTATTTCCCAAAACCAAACCTCTCGTGATTTGTTTAAATCGCTTACTCGTCCGAAAAATTCAAGAAGCGACCTTATAAACATTCCACTGCTCGTTATTTTATCATTATTCCATAGATCAATGTGGTCACCACTTCTTCTCTCAAACGACTCATTTCCTCGCTGCCAATAATCCTTGAAAAAAATAACTCCAGTTTTATCCGATAGTATGCTTTGATAAGATCCTGGTTGAATTTTTTTTAACACACCAAAGCCTGGTGGAGTATGATTTTTCAAACCATTAGCAAGATCTTCAGCAAGTAGGATATGCTTTTTTCCTTGGTGAGACCAACATCTATTTCCTTTAAGTAGACTCAAATCCACCCCCGAGCGAATGAAAGACTCACTAAGCATGATGGCGCAGTAATCACTAAAAGGTTTATTGCTATCTCTTTGCTTATTTGTACATTGGGATTTTATTTTTTCTTTATCAGGATAATTTTTCCAAAGGGTATCAAACAAAAGCATTTTCTCTCCTTTTTATTGGTTTCTGTGATAGATTTTCTCAATATTCATAACCCCCTTATCAGGAAAAAACCTGACTCGTGATAATCATAAATATGAGAGTCTGCTGAAGCGGTTCATTCTCTGCATAAGTCTTCCTAACTTAGGTATGCATACCCAGTTTTTTGATTTCACACCCTATTTCCACCGCCATTAATCTTAGGTGATTTATGCCCCGAAAAAACCGCACGTTTACCAACAGTGACTTAACCCGATTCGCTTGCCCCAACCTTGGTCCTATAAACTAAAATTGTTCACAACTTGATCGAAAATGATTGTTTCCTGATCGAGTTTACCACCGATCAAGTCGAAAAAATAATCTGCCAACACATGGAAGTCTCCGCCCGTCGGCGATTAATGAAACGGTTGATTA
>CAZPPV010000044.1:0-5544 GCA_964588565.1 uncultured Candidatus Saccharibacteria bacterium
AGAGCACTGGTTTGAAGAACCAGGTGTCGGCAGTTCGAGTCTGCCTCCGAGCACAAACACGGACTTCTTGCGAAGTTAGCAAATGAGATACGCGCGGTTGCTTTATATTCTTTCTGGACGAGAAGTTACTGTTTGTGTAGTGTTTTGGTTGTGAATGGTGATCAAAATATCAAATTCTAGTAGAACACATTATACAAAAAAATATTGACAAATTATTGATTTAAGTGTATACATTGTACTGGATGTTGTTTTTATTTCAATCATATTACTCAAAAAGGTGGAGTAAAAACATAAAGTTTTTTGACAATTTTTCAATTTTGAAATCAATATATCGAGGAGATATTCATGAAAAAAGTAAATAAATTGCAAGTTTTATCTGTTTTTCTATTTTCTATAATCTTTACTCTTTTTACTTCATCTGCTTTTGCAGGTCAGTGGATAGTAAAGAAAGACGATAATTTATCCAAAATCGCAGCAGATTATCCTGGAGTAACAGCTGGTGAAATTTGTAAAGCAAATACGTTTATGTTTAAGGTTAAGGGTTGTAATCATATTGAGCCAGGTTGGCTTTTGGTTATTCCAAAAGTTGGCGATTGCTTTGATGCAACAATGCTTGTAGCATCAAAGCAGAAAATTCGCAATGAATGGAATCGTAAAGTTGTAAGTGACTATAAAGATGGAAAGCCGGATTGTAACTTTAAGGAGCTTTCGAACAAAAAGGTTCGTGTCATAAAACCCGTAGTGATAAACTTTTTGAGTGATACTTCAGATGGAGATTTTAATTCGAAAATGAAGATATTCACTTTTGTTACTTTAGGTAGTAGCGATGTCATTGGTGTCGGTGGATTTATTAAATCCCCATCAGATTATGTATTGTCTTATCAATTTAGTGGCAGTAGTAATTTGTACTCAAATCAGGTACTTTTTGGTAAATATCTCACTAAGGATTTAGCGATAGTTTCTGGTCCAAGGTTCGAAAATAATAGTGGTAATAATTCTGATTTGGCTGGTGTGAAAATATCAATTTTATATACACCAAAAATCATAAATTCTTTTTTTGGCTATGTAGAAATTGGTATTTCTACAATGAAAGTAAAAGAGTATCAGAAAGATGGTGTTTCTAAACTTGCACTTAATGGGAGTATTTTATCAATAAGTACACCCATAATAAGAAAAGAAAATAATTACTGGAAAAGAAATTTTAATGTTTCTTTTGGTGTTGCGTATAAATTTTGAACAGATTGATTATTTAGGAGAATATTAATGTTTAAGAATTTTTGGTTAGTTATTATGGTATGTTTTTTGTCTGCTTGTAATGATGGGCAATCAACTGTTGGTTTTGGTAGTTCCTTGAATGTTTCATCTGTGGATATATCTCCACTTAATGGCAAGGACGGTATTAATGGGTTAAGTTATGTATCTCTTATCACGCCTATTGTCTGTAAGGATGGTCAGAATGGGTTTAAATACCAAACTGGTATTGATGATAACCCTAAAAATGGTAAGTTGGATAGTGCTGAAGTGAGTAGCAGTGCCCCTGTTTGTCCTCCTCCTGTGTCTATTGGTTTGATACAAAAATTAAGTTACATCAAACCTTCAAAAAGTGTTTGCGGTGGAGACCCACGTGGTGGAATGCTTCTTCAAACATGGAAGGATAAAAATGGAGATGGTGAACTTGACGGAAGTGAAGTTATTTTAAATAACGTACAGTGGTGCAATGGTCAGAATGGTGCTAAAGGAGACATTGGTGTACAAGGACAAAAAGGGGCAAATGGAAAAAACGGACTTACTCCTATTTTTAAAACTGAAAAGTTTTATAATTCTGAAGGACAGAGTTGTAGTCGCTTAAGTATTGGTTATGATAATGTTTATAAAAACGGAATATTGGATGATAAGGAAATTGTGGTATCTAACACTAATTGTAATGATAGCGATACGAATACTAAAAATATTGGATTAATTTTTTCACACACGTTTGGTGTGATATTAAAAAATCCAAAACATTTTAAGTTTGTAGTCACAAAAACGAATCCAGTCGAGGAGTTCTATTTAGAAAACCCAAGTATTTCTGGTATTAAATATATTAGAATTACTGGTATTTTCAACAGACCAAGACCTGATGGTTTAGTAACTATACATTTCATGAAGTCGCAACTGCAATGTTTTATTGGGGATCAGAACCCACGACATATTGGTAAAGATGAATATACAGTACGATGTGCTGCGTATGGAGCGTATATTCCAGCAAATGAAAAAGTGAAAGCTGTATGGCAGATTGGACCAAGACGTAATTCTTTTGAATTAAAGAAAGTTGAGGTGTTTGGAAGGATTCCAGTAGTAGAAGAAGAATAAAATTGAAAAATTAAAAAATTTAAAGCCTGAGGATTTATCCCCAGGCTTTTTTTATATCGATTTAACCCGTACTTGTTTTTTCCTTTTTTTGTCTATTTTTGGTAATTGTAATGTTAGGAGTCCATTTCTTTCGGTTGCCTCGGCCATGTCTGGGTCAATTTCTTGTTGTAGTGATATTGTTCTTGAAAACGAACCCCAGTAGAGCTCTTTGTAGAAATAATCATCTTCTGATACTATGTTATCTTTTTCTCTCGTACCTCTTATTGTTACCATGTCTCTTGTTATTGATATATCTAAATCATCAGGTCTTACACCAGCAACCATTGTTTGTATGATAATATCATCGCTTGTTTGATGCACATCAACAGTAAGTTGCCCCTCTTCTTCCACTTCCTCTTCTGACCAGTTGTTATCTATGAGTTCATTGTTTTCCTTCATATCTTCTAACTCGTCATCTTCTATATTCATGGTACCTGTTAGTTTTTCAAAAAATGATTTTCTACTATAATTTTTCATAATATTTTTTTATTAATATATTAATTATTTTTTTAATTTTCTTATACGTGGAAATATTACTGGTCGTATTTTTTTAATTTTTTCAAAAAGTAAAAGCAAAATAACTATCAATATCCAAAGGTATAAAAATACTGTTAGTATTCCTCCAATGCTCTCAGTGTTAATTATAGTTAAATTGAACACTGTATGCAACACAAAAGCTGTGGTTAACCCAATAATTAAATAAATAATTTTTTTGATTCGGCTTTTATAAAAAGAAAAAGCTACTGATACTCCGATAGCTGCAGAAGATACTGTATGTAAAAGAGTAGCTCCAATAAAACGTAAGTTACTATTTAAAACTCCGACAATCACTCCACTTTGTGATATTGTGTTCACTAGGTAAAGTAAATTTTCCATAGCAGAAAATCCGAGTGCTACTGTTATTGCATATATAACAGCATCGATTGGTTCATCAAAATATTTACTACGAAGTGCAATGAAATACAGTGCAAAGTATTTCATTGTCTCTTCTATCACAGCTACTGTCACGAATACCATATTCCCTGTTACTAGTTTATAAACATGACTTTCTATCGGATAAACTAGAAACACAGTAATCGCTCCAGCAACAAAAGACAAAGATAATAGTATTGCAGGTTCTGGGTTTTTGTTATCTTGTTTAAGCCAAAACCACAACCAAAATAGCGCTGGTAGAAAACTTCCAGCAATAGCCCAAAAAAATGTCCCTAATGTTATTGTTGTTCCGGCCATGTTTCTATCATAAGAAATTCTCTTTTATTTTGCAGTGGGAGAGAACTCCAAACTTCTTCAGTGATAAAAGGCATAAAAGGATGAAGAAGTTTCGTTATGTTGGTAAGTATATGTGTAAGTAACCATTGACGTGATTCACTTGATTTTACATCTCCTCCTTTTATAATTAGTTTACTTTCTTCTATGCAAACGTCTGCGAGGCGGTGCCATACCCATTGATATATTTCATCACCAGCAAGATGTAGTTGGTAATCATCAAGATGTTTCGTTATCTTCCTTTCGGTGTCTTCAAATTCTTTTAACCATTTTTCATCACTATTTTGTAGCTTATCAGGTTTTTTTATTTGTGTATCTGGTACATTTGATAATATAAAGCGAGTTATGTTCCAAAATTTATTTGAAAAATGCTTGTATGCTTTTATTTTTTGTTCGGATAGTTTTGTATCATTTCCTGGGGAAGTACCGATAATAAGTGACATTCGTACAGCATCAGCGCTGTATTTTTTTATCATATCAAGTGGGTCTATTATATTTCCAATTGATTTACTCATTTTACGGCTCTTTTCATCACGTACAAGTCCATGTAAATATACGTATTTAAAAGGTACATCACCAACAAGACAAGTGCTCATAAGTATCATTTTTGCTACCCAAAAAAATAGGATGTCATATCCAGTTTCAAGCATAGTAGTTGGATGAAATGTCTGAAAATCAATTGTGTTCTCAGGCCATCCAAGTGTTGAAAATGTCCACAACCCTGATGAAAACCATGTATCAAGAGTATCTTCATCTTGAATCCACCCTTCTTCTTCTGGCTCATTTACCCCAGTGTATATCTCATTATTTTTGTACCATACAGGTATTCTGTGTCCGTACCATATTTGGCGTGATATACACCAGTCATGCAGGTTTTCTATCCAATGAAAATACACTTTTTCAAATCTCTCAGGAACAATTTTTATTTGTTCATTTTTAACAACAGTTAGCATTAACTCTTTTAGCGTTACTTCTGCATTGTTTTTTATTCCAGTTATATTTGATTTTATTAATGTAAACTTTTTGTTTACATTAATAAACCATTGGAGTTTTGGTAGAGGTTCTATAATACCGCCACTTCTTTCAGCAAGTGATATGTTTTGGTCTACCTCTTCTACTTTTTCAAGTAGATTTTCTTTTTCAAGCCATTTTACAATAGCCTCACGTGCAACGGTCGTTTTTTTGTCTCTTATATCATCGTTGCCTGCAATCATTTTTGCATATTCGTTGATTACTTGTATTACTGGCAGATTATTACGTTCTCCTATGAGCCAATCTGTTGTACTGTGAGCTGGTGTAACACCTACTGCACCAGTACCAAACTTAGGGTCTACCTCTTTATCGGCAATAATACGAATCGTCAAATGAGTACCAGCAAAATTAATTTGATACTCTTTTCCTATGTATTGCTGGTATCTTTCGTCATCAGGGTGTACAGCTACAGCACTATCACCAAGCTTCGTTTCTGGGCGAGTTGTAGCTATTGGTATTGGAAAATCTTTGGAATATTTAAAAGTGTATAGTTTGCCTTTTCTTTCCTCGTGAATTACTTCTTCATCTGAAACAGTTGTTTGCCCTTTTGGATCCCAGTTAACTATTCGATTTTTACGGTAAATAAGTCCGAGTTCATACATTTGCTTAAATGCAGTGCGTACTGATATTTCTCTTTCTTTATCAAGAGTGAATGCTTCTCTAGACCAATCAATAGATGAGCCCATTTTTCGTACTTGATTTACTATTGTGTTATGGCTTTTTTCAGCAAATTGGTTTACTTGTATTAGAAATTCTTCTCTGCCAAGGTCATGTCTATTTTTTTTATTTTCTTTGTATATTATTTTGTCATTTAAAAAGTGTAATCAATCATTCTCGGATATGGCGGTAGCAGAA
>CAZPPV010000045.1:0-4198 GCA_964588565.1 uncultured Candidatus Saccharibacteria bacterium
ACAGATTGATGTAAAGATAAAGAGATTGTATGGAGTGTACAAAAAGAAAAATGGTTCAAAAATTATCGGCACAGATAAAAAATTAACAGCATCTATTGTGTCATATTATATGATTCAACAAATGTAGTTATGGTGTCATGGTTAAATGATTTGACACGGGATTCGCTACATAAATTTGAATATTGCTAGAAATTTCATTTTCTGGTATATTTCTTCATTATGTGTGTAGTATGTGTTTTTATGTTTTAAAGTGTGCATGTAGCTCAGCTTATTTGGTTAAGCGTAGTGAACAACGTGCGCGTGTAGCTCAGCTGGTTAGAGCGCGTCACTGATAATGACGAGGTCCCAGGTTCGAGTCCTGGCATGCGCACGTTGTCCGTTACGCTTAGTTATCTAACTAGAGCAAAAAACGCTTGTAAAATCAATGCCCCTTTGATTGTGTAGGGAGTATTTAGGTTTAATTTCTTGGTTTTTTTGTAAATGATAGCGCTTGATTGTACATTGATTGTTTGCTTCAAGTAGTTCAGAAAAAAATAAACATATTAAAATTAAATATGAACAATGAAATATTTCGAAACTAAAGAAATAAAAAATAATAAGGAATTTGATCTAAATGATATTGTTTCTAACGCTCCATTTACCCAAGCATATTTTTATGGTGATTGGCAAGAGGGCTTGGGAGGAAAAACAAGAAGGTTTTTGGTATATTGTGATAAAGAAATTATTGCATATTTCCAATTAATAAAATATCCTCTCGTTTTCGGTAAAAATTATATGTATGTACCTTATGGACCAATAATAAAGGACTTTTCAGAAGAATTACTTGGTCATCTTAAAAAAGAAATATCTACAATAGCAAAAAAAGAGAATGCAGTTTTTGTTAGACTTGATTTTACACCATCAATTTCAAACAATATTTTATCTAATTTTTTTAGTAAGGCTCTATTTTGTACATATCATTCTGCAAATTTTCAGCCACGGACAGAATGGTTTTTGGGATTAAAAAAAACTAAAGATGAATTACTAGCACAGATGCATGAAAAGACTCGTTACTCAATACGATTATCAGGAAGAAAAGGTATAATTTCAGAAATAATTACGAAAGATTTTGAGGAATATTTTGAAGTTTTCTATGATTTAATGATAAAAACAGCAAAGAGAAATAATTTTAGCTTACATAAAAAAAGTTATTATAGTGATATTTTCCGAAGCCTTTCAGAGATAGAAAATGCGTATCTTTCTATAGCCAGATACGGGCAAACAGTTTTAACGGTTGATTTAATTATAGTTTCCGGTGGAATAGCTAATTATGTTTTTGGTGGTTCAAGTAATGAAGAAAAGAATCGCATGCCAACTTATTCGGCACATTGGAAAGCTATTGGATATGCGAAACAACTTAATTGTAGTTATTATAATTTTGGTGCAGTATCTTCTGAAGAGGAAACATATAAAGGTTGGGATGGTTTAACTGTGTTTAAGAAAAAATTTGGAGGCAAGGAGGTGAAGCACTCTGATTTTTTTGATTTAATTGTAAGTCCTTTGTGGTATTATTTCTATAATCTTAGAAAACGTTTTAAAAAATAGATTATGAGAAAACTTTTAAAAAAAATATTACCTAAAGAGCTTTTCTTGGTGTATCATTATTTTACAGCAATTTTTGCAACTTTGTATTATCGTTTTCCTGCGAAAAAAATGATTATTATTGGTATAACTGGAACTAAAGGAAAAACTTCAACTGCAAATTTCATTTGGACGTGTTTAACTGCTGGTGGCTATAAAACAGGTATTATAAGTACTGCGAATATTCGAATTGGAGAAAAAGAATATTTGAATAAATATCACATGACGATGCCAGGCCGTTTTGTAATTCAAAAACTTATGGATGAAATGGTGAGGAGTGGATGTAAGTTTTGTATAATTGAAACAACCTCTGAAGGATTAAAGCAGTATAGACATGTTGGTGTGTATTATGATATAGCTGTTTTTACAAATTTATCACCAGAGCATTTGCCATCGCACAGTGGGAGTTTCGAAAAATATAAAATAGCAAAAGGCAAAATGTTTAAAGCGCTATCCTCTCATAAAAAGACTATCAATGGTAAAGAAATTAAAAAAATTATTATTGTAAATAATGATGATGAATGTGCAAATTATTTTTTAAAATTTAAGGCGTATAATAAAATTACTTTTGCTGTAAAAAATAAAGCAGACTATATTGCAAATAATATCAAAGAAACAAGCGATGGAGTTACTTTTAGTATTAAAAAAGCGGTTTTTGAAGTTAGTATTTTAGGTAAATTTAATGTATATAACGTTTTACCCGCTGTTATTATTTGTCATATTTTTGGCATAAGTGATAAGCTAATAGCCGAAGGATTAGTAAAATTAAAAACAATTCCAGGACGTATGGAAAAAATAGAAGAGGGTCAGAATTTTACAGTACTTGTGGATTATGCGCATGAAGGTAAAAGTATGAATGCTGCGGTATCCACAGCGCGTAATCTTGTAAATAACCAAGGAAAAGTGATTGTTATACTTGGTGCTGAAGGTGGAGGTCGTGATAAAAAAAAGCGTTCTACTATGGGTAAGATTGTTGGTGAGCTTACAGATATTGTAATTGTATCAACTGTTGACCCTTATGACGATGACCCAAAGGAAATAAGTGAGGATATCGCGTTATCAGTAGAACAAACTGGGAAAAATCGTGGTAAAGATTTGTTTGTTATTTCTGACCGTCGTGAAGCAATAAAGAAAGCCATCTTACTTGCAGAAAAAGATGACGTTGTGATAATCACAGGTAAAGGAAGTGAGCAATCGATGCACCTATACAAGAAGGTGGTTGAATGGGACGACAGAAAGGTAGTTAGAGAAGAAATAAAGTCTCTTTTGTTTTAAGGATTGTTCTTGGTTCAGGATTGAATCAAAGAGAGCCGTTTTTTATTATAAGGATTGTGATATACTATGTAACATGGAAGTTTTAGACAAAAAAACATTTGAATATATAAAAATTTCTTTAGAGCAAGGGAGATTAAAAGAGGATATTTATAAAGAATTACTTGAACAAGGGTTATCTATAGAAGTTATCCAAAAGAATTTTGATATGGTTGAGTTTGGAAAAAAGAAAGAAGATATTTCAAAAAAAACAATAAATATAATAGTAACTATTGGGGTTGTGCTTATAGGAGCTGGCATCTTCTCTTTTATTGCTGCTAATTGGACTGTAATGACTAAATTTATCAAGATATCAATCATTTTGATATCAATGATTTCATCTTATTGTGCAGGGTGGTATTTGAAAGAAGTGTTTGGATTTGAAAAGATGGGTGGTGCATTTATTTTGCTTGGCTCTATAATTTATGGAGCTGGTATATTTTTAGTTGCACAGATGTTTAATATACGAGCAACATGGCCAGATGGTTTTATTTTATGGATGATAGGCATAATTGCTATTGCGTTTTCGATTAGATTGTATCCTTTATTTTATCTTGCGATTTTACTTGGAAGTATTACTATAATAGGTAATCCATCTAGAATTTTTGATAGTTTTTCGTATAATCAATTTTTATTAACATCGTCACTCTTACTTCTTGTTGCTACCGTTGTTACTTTTGCGATTGGGTGGATGATTCGTAAAGAAGTGCCAATAGAACTCAAAGAGTTTTATTAAAATTATTATGTATTGGATATTCACAATATTATCATTTCTTTTTTGGCCGATAGTTATTATTTGGCTTATTTCGTTTTTTATTAATAGGAGTAAAAAGAAAGAACAAAACTCATCTGTAGGGAAGTACTTACAGTTAGCCATATCTAGAGAAGATGCCATCAGCCAACTTTTTATATTGCTGTCTATATTATTTTTTGGTATGACATTATTTGGGTTTAATCAAAATTTTGATGGAATATTTTCTTGGGAAGCTATCTTACTTATCACATCTATTGTTGCTTTGATAAGTGCGTATTATCTAAAAATGTTTTATACACTTATTTTTGGGTTAGTCGGTGTAATAGTCTGGTGGGTAAGTCAAGCAATTGAATGGGTGCAAACAAAAGATATCTTGGTGTCCTCTGTTTTTGCAGGATTAATATTTATAACTCTTCTTTTTTATTTAATCGGACGATTACATGAAAGAAAAATTAAATGGAAACGATTTGCTTTTACTTACTCTGCTATTGGAATAATAATCACAACAAGTAT
>CAZPPV010000045.1:4298-5524 GCA_964588565.1 uncultured Candidatus Saccharibacteria bacterium
TAGGAGCAGTCTTTTTATTTTTCTTTATACTTGTGAAGTATTTTGATTGGTTTTTCACTTCTCTTGATAAGGGTATTTTCTTTATAGGTGCAGGGTTTTTACTATTTATTGTTGGTTGGTTTATGGAAAAAGGTAGGAGAGTAATGCTTTCAAATATAAAAGCACAATAATTTTTATGACAAAGAAAACAAAATTCATACTAGCAATAGTCCTACAAGTAGCAATAATATTTACTATTATAATTTTCAAAATGGCGATTCTTTCTGGTGGAACAGATGTTATGCTGCAAATCAAACCTGTTGATCCACGTGATTTATTGAGGGGTGATTATATAACTTTTAAATATAATGATATTTCTAATGTTAGTCCGTATTTTTTCAAAAAAGAACAAGTCAAAGAAAGTGGTACTGTTTATGTGACTTTGCGTAAAAGTGGAAAGTATTGGACTATACAAAGTGCTCAAAAAACAAAACCTATTGATGGAGAATTATTTATTAAAGGTCATATTGTATATGGTGGAATAGGGAATAGTCCATCTGTATTAGGTGCTTCAAATATTCATATAATCTATGGTATTGAAGATTATTTTATACCAGAAGGGAAAGGACGCGGTTTTAGTTTTTGGAATAAAAAAGCTGCAGCCAAAGTGGCTATTGATAAAAATGGTAATGCTGTTCTAAAACAAATTTATATTGAAGGAAATCCTTGGCCATAATATAAATAAGTATTTTTACATTGTATTATAAAACTTGCAGTATATTTTTTTAGATATTACAAGTTCCACGTGTGGCATATACCACTTGTTTTGCATTTTTTAAAACTGAATAGATTAGAATTATCACAGCAATAATAAATATCTGTATTTCATAAGTTGCAATAAATCCTTGTATAAACCCACTTACGCTGAATACAAATGGAAAAAATCCTGCTATAAGTGCTAGTGTTGTTGGAAGTAATGGTGAACAACAAAGAAGTGGTGGAATAATACTACCCAGTATACTACCAGTAGTTGATGAGTTTTTAGTACTTATTTTATTCTTAAATGCATATACGGAGAAAGGGAATATAAATGCTAAGAAGAACGCAAATAGAAAAGCAAATGATGCCAGTGTTGGTGTTATGAACTTAAGCGAGATCATTCCGATTCTTCCTCCTGTGTAAGTTGCAGGAAGAATGAATATGTATAATATGAAAAATATAAGAAAAGTAAGAATTGCCAAAATACG
>CAZPPV010000046.1:0-5506 GCA_964588565.1 uncultured Candidatus Saccharibacteria bacterium
TTAAAATCAAAAGGTAGTCAGAATACAACTAATCCAAAAGATGCAAAAATGGATTCGAATATAAATATAAATATCAATGCATCATATGGTTTTTTCGCAGTTAATTTTGAGCTGGATTTAGATATGAAAGTAATAGATAATGTCGTATATGTACGTCTGAATAAAGTTCCTAACTTGCCGATACCTATTGATTTTAGTAAAATCGTAGGCAAATGGATAAAAATTGACAACACAGAGTTCAGTAAGGTTGCTGATCAGGCAAGTATAAAAAGTTCAGATATGAATAAACTTTTGAGTAATACTAAAAAAAATAAAGAAAAGATAATTGCTGAGATGGTTAGTTTTGTGAAAGGAAAAAAACAGATTATAAATCGTTCTTTTGTAAATGAAAATGATGAAAAAATAGGAGATGTCTCAGTGTATCATTATGTAGTCAAAGTTAGTCCAGATGA
Source organism: uncultured Candidatus Saccharibacteria bacterium (assembly GCA_964588565.1). Classification (GTDB taxonomy): domain Bacteria; phylum Patescibacteriota; class Minisyncoccia; order Phycocordibacterales; family UBA1539; genus CAYSEK01. The sequence goes on from CAZPPV010000046.1 coordinate 453, forward strand.
TGTGAAAACATTGTTTGATAAAATGGTAGATATTATTAAATCTGTAAATCCTGATAGTATAGATATTGCGAAGATTGATAAATTCAAAAAGTCAGATAACTTTAATAAGATGATTGATATGCTTTCCAACATCGACTCACAAATGTGGATTGGTAAAAAAGATTTTTTACCTTACAAGACATCTATCAAATTAAATTTAGTTGATGAGAAATTTGAAGTACCATCAGGAAATAAAAAACAATATGATAAAGAACAATTAATATCAGACAATTTTAATAAGGCATACGCAACTATAATTAATTCTTATAATCAGAATGGGGAAATTGCATGGGGGAATGATTTTAGTCTTGGAATTTGTCCGAGTGGTTCTGATGCCTCAAATACAATATTTACAAAGAATAAAAATATTTCATCTGCGATAAGTAAGATTAGAGAATCTGGCGCAGCGAAAGTTTATTGTGTTATTGTCGGTAACTCTACTGCTACGAGTAAATTTGCAATTTCCGTAGTACTTCCAGGTGGTTCAGATGGTTGGTGTATGGGTAGCGATGACCTAATGAATGATAACCCATCAGGGCCACCTTCAGGTTCAGCTAAAACAAATGGGGAATGTGGAAAATATATTCCTGAAACTACCGCTCCTGTAGTGGTACCTAAGAGCTTTGTATATTTAAACGGTGATGTTTCTATTGTTTATTCTGCAAGTGATTACGGTAAACCAGTTATGGTTACGGCTCCAGAAAATTCAACCTCTATAAAGGATATTATTAAAGAGTTAAATACACAATCACATACACAGCGTTAGGTGTTGGATTATATATTTATGTAGAGTGATATGCTTCAAATCAGCGTGTAGTAATTTAGTTTTGAAATTCTCAACAGTATGTGCTATATTGCTCATATATGGGATTATTTTTGAAAAAATTAGGAATAGATTTAGGTACTGCTAATACTCTTGTTTTTCTGCCAGGGAAGGGGATTGTGTTAAATGAGCCGTCTGTTGTTGCTGTATCTGAAACAGATAATAAAATACTTGCTGTGGGGCTTGAGGCAAAAGATATGATTGGAAGAACTCCAGATAATATTATTGCATATCGTCCTATGAAAGATGGTGTTATTGCAGATTATCGTGTTACAGAGGCTATGTTACGATATTATATAAGCAAGTCACTAGGTAATTTCAATATATTTAAACCGGAAGTTATGGTGTCTGTTCCTGCTGGAGTATCTTCTACAGAGAGAAGAGCTGTAGTTGAGGCTACAATGAAAGCAGGAGCAAAAAGTGCTTATGTAGTAAAGGAACCTATTTTGGCTGCAATTGGCGCAGGTATTCCGATTCAAGAAGCTCATGGGCACATGGTGGTTGACATTGGTGGTGGCACAGCAGATGTTGCTGTAATATCTCTTGGTGGTATTGTATCTTCAACATCTGTAAAGTGTGCTGGCAATAGGATAGATCACGCTATAGCAGATTATATTAAAAAAACATTTAATTTAGCAATAGGTGATAAAACTGCAGAACAAATAAAAATAAAAATCGGTTCAGCTGTTCCTCTTGAAGAGGAACTCTCTATGACCATTAAAGGACGTGATTTTATTGCTGGACTTCCACGTAGTGCTCAAGTTTCAACAAATGAAATAGTTAAAGCAATTGATAAAGAGTTGCGCGAGATGATAAAAGCGATAAAAGATGTACTACAAGAAACACCACCTGAATTGTCAGCTGATATTATAGATCGTGGTATAATAATGACTGGCGGATCATCACAACTTCGTAATTTACCAGAACTCGTATATCGTAGGACAGGTGTAAAAGCAGCACTTGCGGACCAAGCTTCTTATTGCGTTGCGAAAGGTACTGGCGTTGCTCTTGAGCATTTAGAGACATATAAGAAGTCAATTATTTCAAAGCGTTAAAACTTTTTAAATATCTATATCCTGCCGCTGATTTTAAAGGTCATTTAGCATACAACAATAAAGCAGGCGAGCCGAAGGCTCGCCTGCTTTATTGTTGTATGAGTATAGAATTTGTTATAATACGATTGTAATGCTTGAGAAATATTTAAGTAAAAATAATCTACATCATGCTTATCTATTGAAAGATACAGGAGAAAGTATAATTAAAGAATTGAAAGATTTTTTGAAAGTAGAATTAGAATTTTCCACCGAAGGTAATCCAGATTTTTGGTGTGGTAAATTTGATACATTTGGTATAGGTGACGGAAAGGAAATAATGCGATTACAATCACGCAAAGCGACAACCGGTGATATAAAGATATTTGTTATAGTAGCAAATTTTTTTACAACAGAAGCCCAAAACTCACTTTTAAAAATATTTGAAGAACCAACATCAGGAACTCACTTCTTTGTTATTACACAAAATACAAAAACCCTATTGCCAACTCTACTTTCACGGTTGTTCCTTCCAAGTATAGATACGTATTCAGATAAATCTTCTTTTGAGTACATAAACATAAAAGAATTTTTGAAAATAAATAAAGCAAAACGACTTGTACTCATTAGAAATATAATCGATACAAAAGATAAGAGTATGGCAATTTCTTTTTTAGATGAGTTGGAAGATGTTATGTACAAAAGATTTCAAGATTCAACCGCGAAAGTGGATTTGGGGCTTGTTTTGGAGGAAATTATAAAATCCAAAAAATACCTTAACGGACGTTCTCCTGGTATGAAAATAATTCTTGAACACATATCTATGGTCATTCCAGAGTATATTGATTCAAAATAGATATCTATTTTGAATATAGAAAGTTGCCTACTTCGTAATGTTTGGTATACTTTGCAGTATATAATTTAGTTAATTCATAGAAAATAAATATGACATACGATTTTAAGGTATTCAAAGATAATACTAAAGAAATAGAAGAGTGGTTGAAAGGGGAGTTTTCTTCTATACACACAGGCAGGGCAATGCCAGCACTTTTAGACGGTGTTATGGTTGATTCTTATGGTACAAAAACAATAGTAAGTCACGTAGCGGCTATAACAGCAGAAGACCCAAGAACACTACGTGTATCGCCATGGGATAAGTCACAAATAAAAGAGATTGAAAAAGCAATAAATAATGCAAATCTTGGTGTTTCTGTAGCTTCAGATGATCAAGGTCTACGTATATTTTTCCCAAAATTAACCACAGAGAGAAGACAATCTTTTGTTAAAATTGCAAAGGAAAAGCTTGAGGACGCGAGAGTATCTGTAAGAAGTGAGAGAGAAAAAGTTTGGAATGATGCTCAAGCAAAAGAAAAATTAGGAGAGATAACAGAAGATGATAGGTTTAGTATAAAAGATGAATTACAAAAAATGACAGATGATGTCAATCTAAAATTAGAGGCATTATCTGATAAAAAAGAAAGTGAAATAATGAGCTAGTTAATCCCACTTTAAGTAATAGGTTCACCACACAATAGGGAGTTTTAAAAAATATAAAAATGAGTATTATTCTATCTATTATAATTTTTGCGATATTAATATTAGTTCACGAGTTTGGACATTTTATTGTTGCGAAATTGTTTGGAATAAGAGTAGATGAATTTGGCATAGGATTTCCTCCAAAAATATTTGGCAAAAAGATAGGAGAAACGGAATATACATTCAATCTTTTCCCTATTGGTGGGTTCGTAAAGATTTTTGGTGAAACACCTGATGATGAATCAATAGATGGTAAAGATTCAAGAAGGAGTTTTGTGAATAAACCTAAATATATTCAAGCTTCTGTATTGGTGGCTGGAATATTCTCTAATATATTATTAGCATGGTTTTTGTTATCAATTGGTTTTATGATAGGGTTGCCAACTCCTGTTGGTAATGTTCCAGAAGGTAGAATACTTAGTGATATATCTCTTACAATTACTGAAATAACCCCTAATTCTCCCGCAGAAAAAGTTGGATTAAAGATTGGGGATGTTATTTTGTCTATGAAAACCGGTGGTGATTTTGTATCGAATCCATCTACTGTTATGGTTCAAAAATTCATCGCAGATAATTCTCAAAAAGACATAAGTATTCTATTTAAACGTGGTGAAAAATTTGAAAAAACTGTAACTCTTAGGCCGGTAGAAGGTATAATAAACAAACCAGCGATTGGTATTGGAATGGACGAAATAGGTATGTTAAAACTCCCAGCATATTTAGCTTTTTATGATGGAGCAAAACTGACGGCAAAATTAACAAAGGATACTTTTTTTGGACTTGCGGATTTTTTTGGTAGTATTTTTTTAGGTAATGCTAACTTATCTACAATTGCTGGCCCTGTTGGAATTGTTGGTATGGTTGGGCAAGCAAATAATTTCGGTTTTGTTTATTTGCTATCTCTTACTGCTTTGATATCTATTAGTCTTGCCATAATAAACCTAATTCCATTTCCTGCTCTCGATGGCGGGAGACTTTTATTTTTGATAATTGAAAAGATAAAAAGATCGCCAATAAAACCTAAAATTGCAAATACTCTAAATGCAATAGGTTTTGTTGTGTTGATACTTCTGATGGTGGTTATTACTTATAATGATATTTTTAGACTTATAATTAAATAGCATGATTGGTTGTATTTAATGGTATCTTAATTAAATATGTATTGTGTTGAGGATTATTATGTGGTTGTTGCATAATAGTGTGTATTTACTTGTATAAAGTCAGTACTTTGTAATTCTCAGTTTTTAGTGTAATATATGGGAATGTTGCAATCTAAATTATTCACAAAAACACGAAAAGAGGCTCCATCTGATGAAGTATCAAAAAACGCACAATTACTCATACGAGCTGGTTTTATAGACAAACTTCACTCCGGGGTGTATACATACCTACCTTTAGGTCTTCGTGTTCTGAGGAATATTGAAGACATCATAAAAGATGAAATGAACAGAGTAGGTGGTCAAGAGATTTTGATGCCATCTCTTCATCCAAAAGAGAATTGGGAGAAAACAGGAAGGTGGGACACAATGGATGATTTGTATAAAATCACAGACGTATCTGGAAAAGAATTTGGACTTGGTCCTACTCATGAAGAAATTGTAGTCCCGCTAGTAAAGCAGTTTGTT
>CAZPPV010000047.1:0-5462 GCA_964588565.1 uncultured Candidatus Saccharibacteria bacterium
TGAGAGTTCAAGTCTGTTTTACTATGTGCATCAGTACGTATCTTATATCCCATACTACGCAATCTGTATATTATAGATCCCAACCTTGATATAAGATGTTCAAAACACCATATATTATCAATATATCCCACTTCTTCAATCCTTGCTAATACTATTTGTGTCTGCTTGTAAGCTATACTATTTTTCAACATATTTATTTCAGATAATGAATAATTGATGACGGTTTCCTTACTAAAAACCGTCCTATTTCTCTAACTCCTAACCCGTCTTTGCGCATATCTTTTATCAACTGTTTTAACAATGAATAATACTTTTTACCCTCATATTCCTCAATAACCAATGCTCTTTGTTGATACCGGTATCTCCATACGCACTCTGATCTACTACTTTCCAAACATCTTTTAAGTTGTTTCTCATTTCCTTTTTCAATTCTCTTTACAATGAGATACAAGTTGCCACGAGCAATGTTCATCTTTTTACACACATCGTTTATTGTGTAATTCTTAATACCTTTACTTTCAAGATATGCTTTGTATATCTCAATTTCTTGTTCTCTAGTTTTCATACTTTTCTAAATATCTATTTTCTTCAGACGGGAATGGTACGTGTACGCCAAACTTCTGTCCAAAATATCTGTTAATCTCTTCAAAAATACAATCCATTTCTTCTTTTGTAATGTGTATTGTACTTTCTTTTTCTATCTTCTTTCTCTGTACACCTCTCCATATCAGTTCTTTTACTAGCACCTCATTCCAATCTATATCAATAGACTCCTTCAATACAATTGGCACAGTGTACCCAGCGTCATTCAGTGCAGTAGCAAGGTGCCTAAAATATAGGTGCAGTGCTTTTTTCTGTGTTGGAGTAGTTGTGTCTGTTTTCATATAATTATTTATTACTATTTAAGCATTCTGAACAATGTATTCCGTCTTTTCCAATTTGCGTGTGTTGTATCTTAGCAGTGCATTGTTCACAATTATATTCACTATTTCTTTTGTGTAGTAGTATTTGATTATTTAATAATGGTTTAAGAAGTGTATTTACTACAGTTCTTTGTCTTTGCCATCCACTGTATGTTATCTAAAATATACCCTAATGAATTGTTGACTCTGTCTATTGATGGGCTTAGTCTATTTGTGTAACTGTTTTTAGCCCACACTTTATGTAACTTCAAGAATATCTTCATTTGTTTTTCCGATTTACACCAAGATATAAATTCCTCTCTTGTGCATATATCCCTACCCTCCACGTTATATCTTTTATTCGCCCTACCTTCAATTCTTGATTTCATACCGTTATACCTGTGACCAAACATTCTGTCTAGGTTATTCTTTTGTCGCTCTTTGTCGTATTCGTTATAGTATTTTCTTTTCTTTGAATAATTGTCTCTCACGTCTTTCTTGTTACACTCTTTACATTTTCCTACATAACCGTCTCCCATTTGTGGATGTTTATAGAAGTTATCTAATGACTTTATTTTCTTACATTTGAAGCATCGTTTTTCTTTCATAATTCCATTTTAACAAGTTCTAGAATGGGAGTCAAGAGGTTTATACACACTCTTAGGTGTTAGTTAAAAGGAATTTCTTCAGGTTTAATATCCTCTGTAGGATACTCAAAATTATCCGGTGCAACTATCTTTTCAGCCGATGGACTCTTTGGTGTATCAACCGTTACAGTAGCTTGTGGACTTGTACCAAACTTGAAAGAATCTATAACAACACGTGTTTGATACTGTTTTACTCCCTCTTTTTCCCACGTGTGAGTTTTGATCTTACCTTGTACGAGTATCTGCGAACCTTTTTTCATATACTTAGATATGAGTTCTGCACTTTTTCCAAATGCGTTACAGTTTATAAACTCAACTGTCTCAACTTTTACACCATCCTTGTTCTTGTAACTATCATTCACTGCTATACCGAAAGATGCAACGTATTTACCGTCTGTAAGCGCACGCAATTCTACATCTTTCGTAAGATTTCCAACTAAAGTAACTTGGTTAAATGAAATCATATTTAATTCTTAATTATAGGTTCAATAAACTTTCCTACTTTATGCCACAATTCATACCCTCCCTCTATTACACGTGTCTCATAGTCATCTCTAGTTTCGTCAGTCCATCCATTCTTCTTTAAGAATGTTACATATCGTTTTCTGTTTTCCTGTAATTCAATTTGCGTTATCCTTTCTTTTTCTTTTTTCTTTTTCTCTATCTCAATGTCATCCAGTGCTTTCTTATTTGCAATAGTTTCTGCTTCTTGCATTTCCTTTTGGTGTGCTAGTTTCACTTTCTCTTTTTCTATTTCACGATTTTCTTCGTCTATTTTATCTTGTTTAGTTCTTTGCTCTTGCTCAATCTTTCTACGTTGATCATCAACTATCTTTCTTTGTTCGTCTAATTCCTCTTGCTGTTTTGCAAACTCTTTTATTTTTTCTTCATCTTCAATCCTTTTCTTATTTTCAAACTCTTGCTTTACAAGCTGGAGTTCATTTGAAACACATACATTGTAAAAGACTTCAAAAGCGGTTGAATCCATCTCAAGTAATTCTGACTTATTGTAATCAACTTTATGTATTGTACTTATCTCATCCAATCTGCGCATACGTTCCGGTAGTAACATTTCTCGCTTGCGCATTATTTCTTTTTGATGAGCAACCTCCTCTATCTTTGATAGTCTTTCAATTTCAGGTGAGGTGATTGATGTTAGCTCTCTTTGCTTTGAAAGTATTTCTTTATTAGTTGAAGTAAATATGTCTCTAAATTCTTTACCCATTTTCTCAATTTCTATCTCAATCTTACGCAATTCAATACGACCCCTTTTAACTATCTCAAGTTGTTCTAATGTTGGATCTACAAATACTATAGAAGTTTTTGATTCATGTACCATCTTCTCAAGTTCTTCTACTTTCTGCTCAAACTGTGTAAGTTCTCTTACTTCTGCCCTTATCTCCGATAATGTTAGTCTTTTTTCCATGATTATTTTTAATTAAAAGCCCGATGGTAATACTATTGACTGCCACTTCAACCAAGTGGATCTAAACTCTTTCACTGAGACACGCGCACGTTCTATTTCTTCTTGTAATACTTCATTCTCACGATTCAACTCAACAATATATATTTTCATATCATGACTTATAAAACGCTCATCATAACTAGCAAAATATAATTTTCGTAGTTTCTCATTCACTAGAAAATAGTTTATTGTCTGCCATTTATATGTTGCTGGAATTCCTAGGAAAGGTCTTTTCGCTGGTGTCAATCCTAATTCTTTTTCAGCAATCATATTAGCAAGTTTATACTTTATGAGAGTTGCAGAGTTTGGATTCTTTACTTCCAGTGCACTCGTATAATCTCCTGAAGAATCTGCAATAAGTCCGTCCGGTGAAAGACCAACATAATCAAATTCATCTGATATACAGAATCCAACACTTTCAACATTCAACCCGGTATGTTTCTCAAATGCTTTAATAGCCATTGGCTCTTCTGCTATGCCTCTTCGCATTTCTTCAGTAACGGTAAAATGCTTTGATTGTTCCGTTCCTGACTCTGATATGAGTTCAGCAATTAGTTCAAATTTATCATTCGTGGTTCCCATTACTTTAGCGAGTTTTGTTCCGGTAATTTTACAACGGCGGATAATATCCCACTCTTTCGTTCCTTGATCAAGATATTTTAATACTTTCATACAACAGTAAGTTTAGTTTTTAATAATTCCTTGATTGATTTTATTTCACTATTCTCTCTTGCATGAGCAGACAATGATGTCCAATTATTTTTAAGTTCATCTACATTTTTACATGCAGATAGAAACTGCTTTGTCTTTTCAATATCAATTTCTACAGTAGGAACAAAGTCTCTGATTCGTAGAGCGTCTACCATACTTCCAAACGCTTTTACTTTCATTGAGTGAACACGGATCTGTTTTCCAACCCAATCTTGTGGATGAGAGCCATATAGAATTGTTAAAGTACTTGCATTCGTAACATTCAATATCATTTTCTGAACATTTTCTTTGAAGTACAAAACCATTTTTGTCTTTTCACCGTCTTTTGTTTTTATCTTTTCTTCCCCCTCAAAACGTACAATGGTAAGTAACATTTCTTCTCCGACTTCAAGGTTATGAGAACCGAGATAATCTTTATCAATGAAATTCTTCCAGTGTCTATTTTGCGATTTGATTTTTTGTGTGATTGTTTTTGGCATAAATATATTATTATAATTATTTGATTTGCGACCTGCATGTATCATACACCTATCAATACTATATGCAAGTGGGGATAACTTTTATTCACATTCGGAAGCGTCTCGTATTTCTTTTATTTTAGACATTCTCATTTCTCTTACTATAGAAGCATTGCAAACTTCCTACATGGTGGACATAAACCCCCCGTAATTTGCTGATTAAGAGCTGTACAGAACTTACATCGTAGATTATGTCTACTATCGCCATTACTCTTCACTACGCCCAGTTTCTGCCCATTCTTGCCCATACCTGTACTCATGTCGGTATCGTTTTTATCGTATTGTGTAGTTTTCATATCTAAAATAGTTTATAAATGCACTTCTCGTGTAAGAATTTATCTTTGTTTGAATAAGCTTTGCCGATTATTTCTTTGTGGCATGTAGCGCAGATTGGATTTACATATTTCATCTTAGTTTCATTTCGTCGGCAAGCGATTTCGTTACTTCACTAACCTTATTATTTTCAAGTGCAGGTAGGTTTACATTCTTGCCGATCAAGTGTTCTTGCTTTGTTGAGATAAGATATTTTACTCGTTCCTGGGTGCGTGCAATTTTATTTCGTGATTTCACTAACACGCCTTTTGAGTTCATATTTTCAGTATCATCAGCGTTAAGTTTATATTCTTTGTTCCAACCCATTGTAGTGTGTTCGTCAAGTACTATTGTTTGTATGTTCTTGCCGTCTACAGCACCTCCTGAAAATATCCAACGCCCACTCAACAAAAATAAACCGAAAGCACGTTCCAATTCGTCTTCGTTTATTGTTACATCTCGTGTGTGTTCGTATCCTTGAAGTATTTTATATTTTATTTCCATATTTAATTATTTAATTATTAAGTCCATATCTTCCACTTTGGAGTTGTGTCAATTTCGTTTTGTTTCTTTTTGGATTTCAATGCGTCTGATAGTTTTTGCCATTTCTCTTTTAATTCGTACGGACTGTTGATTTTCGGAATGTACGGCATTTGATTTGTTTGTGGGAGTATTGCGATTACTTCAAGAACCTTATCCAATCCGTACTCTTCAATCAAAAAGTCCGATGAGTTTCTTTGGGTTTTGTTGTCGTAGTATGTTTTGTTTTTTTTATCAACTTCTTCAAATGCTTTAATCACATCTGCTCCAAGAGAAGAGTATTTTGGTTTTTTTGTTTTTTGCGAATTGTTATCTTTATCTTTATCTTTATCTTTATCTTTATCTTTATCTTTATCTTTATCTTTAT
>CAZPPV010000048.1:0-5458 GCA_964588565.1 uncultured Candidatus Saccharibacteria bacterium
AGCGCGAGAAGTCTCTGTTTGTGCTGAGATACTAACCTTTGCTCGAACTCATTTTGAAAAGCAATCGCGGAGCGATTAATCTTTTGGGGTATAGTTCACCTCGGGCGCGCTCCCTGCGGTCGCGCGCGCAAAACCAAAAATTTCCTCTCCTTAAAAAAACGGCGGGGGGGGTGCAGGCGGGGAGCCGTAAAAAATTGAAAGGAAATTTTATGGTTTTGCTTTCACCGCTTCATATTTACGATTTAGGGATTTTTTGCTATTATAGTAATAGATTAAATAATCTTAAACTCCATTACTCCAATTATAGTAATTTATTACAATGTCTGCAAGCAAAAAATCAACAATAGCAAATAATATCAAGAAATACCGAAAAAACTCGGTGTTTCTCAAGATCGCCTCTCAAAAATGGCTGATGTTACCTACAACATAATCATCAAGATTGAATCGGGCGGAAACCAAAATCCAACGATTGACACCTTGTCTAAAATCGCCAAAGCCCTTGGCGTTGGCGTGGATGATTTAATAAAGAAATAACATGAGAAAATTTAAATCAAAAAAAGGCGGGATGGGAAAAAGATTTGTGAGAAAAGATGATAGCAGAAAACTTTCTCACTCCCAAAATTTCTTTAAAGAAGAACGAGATGTTCGGAAATTAATTTCAAAGACTGATATATCTGATAACGATACTGTTGTAGAGATAGGTTCAGGAACTGGGATTATAACAAGCGCTTTACTTAAAAAAGCCGGGAAGGTTATTGCTATTGAGCTCGATAAAACTCTTCATAATCAGCTAAAGAAAACTTTTAAAGATAGTGGTAATTTAATCTTGTTGAATAAGGATTTTCTTGAGTGGAAGCCAGGAAGAGATGGGGAATATAAAATATTCTCAAATATTCCTTTTAATACTACTGCTGATATTATTAAATACATTATTGAGACAATCAAACCTGCTCCAATCTCAACTTATTTGATTACTCAAAAAGAAGCAGCTGAAAAATATATTTTGCAAAAAGATAAAAATTCTCTATTATCCGTAGTCTATTATCCTATATACAATATTCAAATTATAAAAGAAATTTCCAGATTTGCCTTCAAGCCGACACCTCGTGTTTCAATAGTTCTCTTATCAATTAAAAAAAGAATGTCCCCGTTAATTGAATATGGCAATTATTCTTTATTTAAAGACTTCGTGTCTTTTTGTTTTTCTTCATGGAAGAAAAACCTGAAGGAAAATTTACTGATTTTACTTTCAAAAAAACAAATATCTAAATTTAATGAAAAATCTCTTTTAAAAAAGAAAGTGTCTCAACTTAATTTTGATGAGTGGATTTTAATTTTCAATTATTTCAAAAATAATGCTGACAAAAAAGGACTTAATGATGTTTTTGGTTCTTGGCAAAAAATAAAAAAGCAACAACAAAATTTATCTAAACGACACAGAACAACAAGACCAGCGAAGAGGTGATAGTTATTGGATTATGTTTTTTATTGTGGTTATCAGCTTTTCAAAGTCTTGCTCAGATTCAACCTTACTAAAATGAATAAAGTTGTTTCTATCTATATTTTCTTTTATTAATAAATCATTATCCCCGATCATTATCAGTGGCTTACTGATGTCTAAAGCTAAGCCGATTTCGCTTAAAGTGCCGTATCTTCCCGTGAAAGCTAAGATACAATCTGATGACCAAACTAAGACATTCATAAAGGCCAAATCAAGAGATGTCGCAATAACATAATCAATATATCTATTTGCCATTTGCTTATCATTGCCTTTAATGATGGCAATGGTAGTGCCGTCAACAGATTTAGCTCCTTTGCATACAGACTCCATAATCCCATCTTCACCTCCAGTTGCTATAGTGTAGCCATTTTCGGCCAGGATAACGCCTATCTTTTCTGATATTGATTTGGCTTCTTTTGTTGTGTTATGATTATGCCCGCCAATAACACTTATTATTTTTTTGAAATTCTTTTTTTCCATTTCGTTTGATTTATTTTTTTATAAACTTTATTAACAGTGACAGAATCCTTTATCTTTTTCAGATTTGAGCACCCTGATTCAAAATGAATACAATTTCCTATATTTTTCTTAATCCCATCACATTTTACAGTAGATTTTATCGAATAAAATTCATCACTTAAGCCGCCCCAAATTTTTGGATCTGTGCTAAAGTATAATCCAATCGTGGGTATGTTAAGAGCACTGGCAAGATGTATGGCAAAAGTATCATTGGACACAATTATATCTTGCTCAGAAAAAATATGCATTATTTTTACCAATTCTTTAGAAACAGAAAAACTGATATGATTATTTTTGCATTTCTTTATTACCCGATTGACAGTCAAACACATATCCGCTTGTTCTTTTGGTGTAATTCCACCAATAAGTGATAGCGAAATTGACGGTATGTCTTTACATATTTTACTTGAAAGTCCAACCCAATTATCAATACCCCAGCGTTTAGATTTCTGACTTGACCCGACATAAAAAAGTATTTTTGGATACGGAGTATTACCATATAGTTTTTTATTTAGCCAATGTGGCTCAAATTTAGCGATGTCACACCCTGATCGCTTCAACATTTGCAGTGAGTCGTCAATGATATTTTTATTGATTTTTCTACTTGAAATTGCATCAAAATCTAAATTCCAACATTTAACTTTATCCTTATATTTCTCTCTGAAAGCAAAATAATCTTTATCATAATTTGGTCCTTCATTTCGAAAATTGATGATAGTATCAATATCATTTTTCTCAATAAATTTAATTATCGCTGGCCATTTTTTTCTTGGAAAACTTCTCCAGGTTATATCAAAAGAACCATCTAAATTTTTTAATCCAGCTTTTTCTTTAAAATATTTAATTTCAAAAAAAGGATTATCTACATAATAATATTTAACCTTTGGAAAAGATATTTCCAATGTCTTTAGTAATGGCACCACCATTAGACCATTGCCAACACCAATATGATTTACTATCAAAGCTTTTTTCATTTTTTTCTATTGTTAAAAGAATCCAAGTAATACGAGTAATAAATTTCCGCTGATTTTTCCAAAGATAAATTATTTTGTACAAATTCTCTGGGTTCATATTTCTCTAGATTTTCCCAAAACGTATCAAAAGTTTCTTTGTAATCAAAAATCTTTGCGAATCGTAAACCACATTCGTCGGAAAAATACGGGACGGAAGTGGATTTTACAGGCTTTTCTGAGAAAATTTCCCACAGAGGATCAACCCAATACCCGGGATCCCAAGCAAGCACAGGCACATTTGCAGACAATGCTTCTTGATAAGCCATGCCTTGGGTTTCGTGTTCACAAAGAAATATCATTGACTTGCTTCGTTCTAACAAATCCACATACTGTTCATGAGAGATATTTCCGTAATCCAAAATATAATAATTAAGATTTTGATCGTCCAAATCTTTTTTTATTGGCTCCAGTAAGAATCGTCTCTTTATGTTTTCAGTCCATCTTAATTTATTGTATATTAAAACATCAATATCTTTATGAAGTTTTTTTGTGTCTTTCCATTCGTCAGTCTCTATTCCTGCGTGCCACAAAGCACATTTGTTGCCGTAAAATGGACTGAAAACATCAAGAAGCCATTGGCAAGTAAAAAGATATTTATCAAATCTAGCATCTTTCATTAGTTCAGAATTTAGGCGAGGATGATCATACATGCCCGGACCAAGTATGACCGGATTTGGTAAATTCCAATTTTTTAACGCTATGGGAGTGCCAACAAGTCCAATTGGATAATCTGGATTTTGTTTCGCCAACTCAAAATCATTTTCAATTACATTAAATCCTTTCAATTTCAAACTCTTAACTAACCTCAAATACCAGGAATAAAAACCAGAGATAGTCCTATTTGAATTGGTCCCTGGAAAATCGTATTGATGCTTTCTATAAAATAATAGTATATCTTTTTTAATATCCAATGTACTCATAATAATTTATCTTTGGGATGGATTAAATTTTCCTCTACGCTTGCTGATAATTTTCTTTCAGACTTATAATACTTATAATAATCAGTATCCAATTTATTATGCTTAGTCCAATCAATCTTCTGCAGAGCGTCTTTCACCTCAGCAGGTAATTTAAATGGAAGTTTTTTTATATAGTGATATAAATCTTTTTCAGTGATTCTTTCTGGAAGAAAGTGTAAGGCATAATTTGGATACGGACTTAATTTATAATACTTGAGGTGAAAATGAAATGCGCCATTTGCGCAGTAAGTCTTTTTTGTCGGATTAATTATTGGATGACTACCATCAGCGAATAACTTTTCAAATCTTTTGTTTTTCTTTATCACTCTTGTATGAGGATCAACGAGATCAACATTATTTATTTTTGTTTCCCAAAAATGAAGATATTTATCTTCGTCATATAAATGCCAAGTAGTAAAACAGATTGAATCATAATCATCATTAGACATTTTCTTAATAATCAAATCCTTGAGTGATGATGAAATTAATTCATCGCCATCAATAAGTATAAGGACATCGCAGTCTAGTTTTTCAAATGCTTTATCAACTACATAATTTCTCACCATCATTTCACCTCTACTAAAGACTGGTTTTTCACTCACGCCTCGTTCAATTATTAGTGGAGCTTGAGCGTATTTTTTAGCCAGCTCAATAGTTTTATCTGATGAATTATCATCATATAGATAAATCCCGTCAACCCATGAAAGATTAGACATTAGGGCTTCCATGAATATCTCCGTATCCTTCATCATTGTAGCAACACCTATTTTCATAATATTATCCATAAGGTCTAATAATTGCTTTTTTATCATCTAAATATCCATCAATTACAACCATTGAAAGATAATTAGCATTATATATTTTAAAGTCAAAACACTTGAAATCGTCTTTACACCAAACAGATTTATGTGCCTCATTGCTTTTATCATTTACATTATACTGAACATACTTTTTTGGATAAACCACAATTATCTTTTTTGTTCGATAGACTAGATAATTTAACAAATCTATTCCTTCTGATTTTAATAAATGTTCAATAAGGTCACCTATAATAATTACATCAGCTATAAAACCCTCATTTTCATTAATATAATCTTTTATATCTCCATGTGTAATCTCATCATATATTTTGGAAAGGTTAAATTTATTTATATATTCAGAATCAATCTCAATCCCTTCTAATTTTGCATTTGGATAAATTTTCTTAATAATTTCACCATATTTCCCTGCCCCTACGCCAATATCAAAATAACTGATGTATCCCCATTTTTGTATGAGTTTTTCAATTTTTTTATCAAAAAATACTTCAGAATACGGCATAATTTAGATATTACCATTTAGTTTTACACAAAGCCACCGAAAGGGAGCTTCGCTTGCGCGCGCATTTGGGTGGGTGGGGCAAGCAAGTGCAATATGTTTTGTTTGTGCGTAGCACAATCCTTTTTCTTTACGCACAATTTATCACA
>CAZPPV010000049.1:0-5366 GCA_964588565.1 uncultured Candidatus Saccharibacteria bacterium
GTAATACCATAGAAAAAGGTTCTGCATCTTCTTTACAAACACCATCTTTTATACATACGTCAGGATTAAAATATCCACTCTTTTCCCAGAGTTTATATATGTTATCTTCTGTGTTTTTTGGGTCGTATGGTTTTAGAAATTTATCATCCATTGAGTATTATGTTACCACATATAATAGAATCTTTGAATCCATCTTTTTGAAGATATTGTATGTCGATAAAATATTGACATATTTTAATTTTTGTATTGTTTTGTTTTTTATAATATAATATTATATTTATTTATTTTCAAACAAATAATAGTTAATGTCCTTTATCATAGTTTACAGGTTGTTCGGCAATGCTTTATAAAGGACATTTTTAGAATGATATATTTTCTAATGTCTTTTATGAAAAAATCATTAGAAACTAGTATTTTTAATGATTTTTCTTATTGACATTTTATCGTTTTGTATTAGCTTTCAAGTTAACGTGACTTATATTTTATTAAATCGATAAACTTTAATCAAAAAATGAAAAATATATACAAATTATCTATTTTAGCTATAGTCTTCACATTATCAGGTATTATTTTCCCAATCACAGCATTTGGTGATGTTGGTAATTCTGGCAATAAAATAATTGCGACAACAAAAAGTAGTACTTTTATTAATTCTAAAATAAATGTGAATAATGTTAAAGATAGCAGTGGTGTAATTGGTGATAGAATCACACCGTCTCTTAAAATATCCAACGAGAAATTATATATGCTTACTTCCGGTGATATGTTCATAAGTTGGGATACAGATAAATTAGCAACTAGTAGAGTTGTGTACGATGGTACTTCACATAAAACGATAAATCATGCAGTAAATATTGGATACGCATCGTCTACAGAAGAAGTTTCAATTCTTGTAAAAAAACACAAAATGTTGATAACAGGATTATTACCTAATACTCAATATTTTTTTCGACCAATATCTGTAAACGATAATATTACAAAGATTGGCAATGAAAAGACATTTTCATTGTCTACAAGCAATGTAAATAACACAAAGAATTTAACTGAGTTAGTAATGGGGTGTCCATATATAGAAGGTTATCTAAGGATGGGTGATAATAATGATATTGGACAGGTAAAGGAATTGCAAGAATTTTTTAAAAATTCTGAAGGATTTTCAGAGATTAAGGTTACAGGTGTGTTTGGTCAAGCGACATATAATGCAGTAGTTTCTTTTCAGAAAAAATATAAAAAAGAAATACTTACTCCATGGGGCATTACAAACCCAACAGGATATGTGTATTATACAACTCAAAAGAAAATAAATGAGATAAGCTGTGGTAGAAACATTAATCTTACTCAAAATCAAAAATCTGAAATAAGTAGAGCTAACTTATTGATAAATAAATTGCGTGAAGAGGGAAAGATGAATAAGGTAGATATAAATGCTCTAGGGCGGGCAGATACTACTCAAACTAAAGGAAAAATAAAAACAACAGGACTTGCTATCGCAGGTAATACAAAAAAAGTGGAAAGTAGTCAGAATGGACAAATCGCCTCCATCGTTGGAAGTATAAAAGGTAATGATTCTAGTAAAAATGGAACAACTACTAAAACAGTTATGAAAAAAGGAATATTTGCTTCATTCTTTGGTTCTGTGAAAAATGGAATAAGTAGTGTTTTTGATTCAATTAAAAGATTTTTTGTAGGTAATAGCTCCAAAGAGGAATATATAGAAAATAACATAAGTAAAAATAAAACATCTACTACTAGTACAACAGTAGCATCATCATCTGAAAAAACTGAGAAGTAGTGGGTATTTGCTTTTATGTACTAATACGCCAAAGACCGGCACCGTAGGTGCCGGTCTTTGGCGGTAAGTAATTATGAGTTACCATTCTTTTAGTAGTTAGTGTTTATAATGTCATGTTACCTTCCGCTTTGATTTCTTCTTTGTTTATTAGTTTACCTTCTATGCATCTGAAGTACCCTGCAGTAGCTATCATTAGAGCATTATCGGTGGATAAAGAGCTATCTGGTATGAATAGGTCTAATTCACCCACTTCTTTCACAGCTCTTTTAAATGCATTTCTTATGCGATTATTTGCAGATACTCCGCCTCCAATAATTATTGTTTTTGCTGTATATTCTTCAACTGCTTGCAGTGTCTTTTTAAGTAATATTTCAGTAACTGCTGTTTCAAATTCATGAGCAATTGCTTCTTTTATATATTGTGTTAGTTGCGGTAGTTTTTTTACTGTATAGAGTACTGAAGTTTTTAGTCCAGAAAAGGAAAAATCATAATCATTTGTATTAATCATAGGGCGTGGGAGTGGAAATGGTGGATTTTTTGTAGACGATGTATTTTTAGCAAGCTTTGATATTTCAGGGCCTCCAGGATATGGAAGCTCAAGCATACGTGCAACTTTGTCAAAGGCTTCACCAACTGCATCATCGCGTGTTTGTCCTATAATTTCATAATCCATCCAATCTCTTATAAGCACCAGTTCTGTATGTCCTCCCGATATTAAAAGTGATATGGCAGGGAATTGAACATTTGAGATTTTTATTTTTGTGCCGCCATCTTCTTTTAATAGTGCAGCAAAAATGTGCCCCTCCATGTGGTTGATTGGTATTATACGAATGTTCCATACTAGCGATAATGCTTTTGCAAAATTTATTCCCACCCAAAGTGCTGGTTCAAGCCCTGGTCCTTTTGTTACAGCAATTATATCAATATCTGGCTTTTTTACCGTTGGAATAAATTCCAAAAATTGTTTGAGCATTTCTGGTTCACGGTCCAGAAGAGCAGAAACTTGTGATGAAAGGTTGTTCATCGTGGAGTAGTTTGCGATTGGAGTGGTGCGACCTTGTGGAGCAAGTTTTAACACTCCTGCATCTTCAAGTGCTTGTTTCAAAACAGGAACTAGATTTTTAGAATGCTCTCTTTTTGCAAGATTGGGAAAAACACCACCGTACTTTGCGTGTAATTTCGCTTGAGATAGGACTATGTTCGCAAGTGTATTAAATTTTATGTTAGGTATATCACCAGATGCTTCTATTATACTTATTGCAGTCTCATCACAACTTGTTTCTATTGATAATATTTTCATATATTAAATTTATTGCATTATTGTTCAAATAATGCAATTTTTAGAGGTATTTTGCAAATATAAAAAATAGATTGAATAGAGATAATTTTAGACATTTTTATACAATTAATATATAATTTTCTTATGAAAAATAATAAAATTATAATTGATACAAAAGATTTTGATGAAAAAATAAGACCTCAGGATGATTTTTATCATTTTGCGTGTGGAGGTTGGTTGCGTAATAACCCAATTCCTAAAACAGAAGTTATTTGGGGTTCTTTTACAATTTTAAGGGATAAAAATCGAAAACGTATACAAGAAATATTTGAAGATTTAACTAAGAAAAAAAATCTAAAAAAAGGAAGCTCTCGTCAACAACTTCGGGATTTTTATTTATCTGGTATGGGTGAAAAAAATATCAATGAGTTGGGATTAAGACCACTTACTTTAGAGTTTGCAAGTATTGATAAAGTTAAGGATGTTGATGAATTTATAGAATTTATCGCACATATGCACAAGATAGGGGATAGTGTTTTATTTAATACGTATGTTGATTTAGATGACAAAAATAGTGAGAAGATTGCATTGTGTATTCACCAGGGTTCACTTGGACTTCCGGATAAAGAATATTATTTGTCAAAGAAAGATAAATTTGTAACCATTCGCAAAAAATACATTGTGCATATTAGTAGAATGCTTAAACTCTCGGGAGTGGATAGTAAAGAAGTAGATCGTGCAGGGCAGATTATAATAGATATTGAAATGAAACTAGCACAAGCTTCTATGTCAGCCGAAGAGAAGCGGGATGTCAAGAAGACTTACAACAAAATGAGTATTGCGAAATTACGAAAACTCGTACCAAGTGTGGATTGGAAATTGTATTTGAATATTATTGGAGCTAAGGATGTGTGTAGTATTATTGTAGGACAGATACAGTATCTCAAAACATTAGATATATTACTAAAAAAGATATCAATAAGTGATTGGAAATACTACATACGTTGGAGATTGATTTCTTATTCAGCAAATTATCTACCAAAAGACATAGAGGAAGAGAATTTTTTATTCTACGGCAAAGCTTTATTTGGTACAAAAAAAATGAAGCCAAGATGGCAGAGGGTGTACGCGACAGTGGATACAGGACTTACTGAGTCTATTGGAAAAGAGTATGTATCTAAATACTTTAGTAAAAATTCTGAAAAGATATTATTTGAGCTTGCGGAAGATATTAAAGAAGTATTTGGAGAACGTGTTAAACGGCTTGACTGGATGACTCTTCGTACTAAAAAATTAGCATTAAAAAAATTATCAACATTTCGCAGTAAAATAGGAGCTCCGAAGAATTCACGCAATTATTCAAAAATTACAATTAAACCAGATGCATATTTACATAATTTTTTTGATGCAATGCGGTTTGAATTTGCACGGGAGATTAAAAAATTAAAAAAACCGATTGATCGCAATGAATGGCATATTGGAGCACATGTTGTGAATGCGTATTACTGGTCAAATCAGAATGAAATAATTTTCCCGGCGGGAATCCTACAAAAACCATTTTTTTATAAAAAAGGAGATATTGCCGTTAATTATGGAGCTATTGGTTCTGTTATTGGACATGAATTGACACATGGATTTGACAACAGAGGGAGCTTGTTCGATTCAAAAGGTAATTTGCGTAATTGGTGGACAAAAAAAGATAGAGATTTATTTACAAAAAAAACACAAATGGTTGTAAGGCAGTACAATAAATACACAGCTATTGATGAGGTTAAGGTAAACGGTAATCTTACTCTTGGTGAGAATATTGCAGATCTTGGTGGTGTTGTTTTGGCGTACTACGCATTACAAAAATACATGGAAAGACATGGGCGTCTTCATGATATTGACGGATTCACACCAGAACAGAGATTCTTTTTTGGTGTTGTTTTTTTTGAAAGAGAGAATATTGCAAAAGAGATAGCGCAATTTCTTGCGGTATGTGACCCACATGCTCCAGCATACACACGAGTGAATGGACCGCTTTCAAATCTTGAGGAATTTTATGATGCGTTTGGTGTAAAAAAAGGTGACGGTATGTATAAGCCACCAATAAAGCGTGTTAAAATATGGTAATTTAATTGTACTTTTTGCCTAGAAATTATTCCGAGCGCCATGTAGCATTTCCACACTATTCTTCCGTCCTTTCTGAACAAGAAGTCCGTATCTGTGCCGAGGAGAGGACTTGAACCTCCATGGATTGCTCCACTAGTTCCTAAGACTAGCGCGTATACCAATTTCGCCACCTCGGCATGT
>CAZPPV010000050.1:0-4997 GCA_964588565.1 uncultured Candidatus Saccharibacteria bacterium
AAGGAAGAAAGGGCAAGTACTATATAGATAATAAGAAACTAAAAACATAACTACGTGCTATCACAATTACAAAATTATAATTTAAATTTCTTGGAAAATGCTCCCAATTACTGATATAATGAACAATAATGAATTATAAAAAACACCCAGAATTAATATTGCGAAATTACATAGCTGCACCTTTTATTCTGTCTATGATAATCCCGATTATTATTTTGGATATTTTTCTTGAGGTATACCACAATGTAGCATTTAGGCTCTATAAACTACCTTTAGTGAAAAGAAGTGCTCATATAAGAATAGACCGACAAAAATTAAAATATCTTAGCTTATTAGACAAATTCAGCTGCACATATTGCGGTTATGCAAATGGTCTTTTAAAATACGCTGTAACAATTGCAGGAGAAACTGAGAATTATTGGTGTGGAATAAAACACGACAAGAAAGCTAGCAATAATATTTTTATTGAGCCAACATATCATGAAAATTTTCTTGAATACGGAGATAAAGATGCATATCTAAATATAACTAAAACAAAGAAATGAATTGATTATATCTCTCTCCATTGATACAATATCAAGATGGAAGAAATAAAAGAAATTAGATGGGATATATTGGAATATGAAAAAAAGGACAAAAAAGCTGATTGGTATTTTGCGTTAGGCATTATTTCAATTTCTGCATCTATCGCTTCGTTTCTTTTAGACAATATACTATTTGGTATCTTTATAATAATTGGAGCAATCACACTTGCTATGTATGGAGTACGGAAACCAAAAATGTTACGTATCAAAATAAATACGAGAGGTGTTTTTATAAACAACATGCTCTATCCATTAAATACACTTAAATCATTTTGGATAGAAGACTACGCAAACACACCCAAGATACTAATTCAATCAGAAAAAACATTTGTACCATATATAGTAATACCAATGAAAGAATCAGACATAGACACTGTACGAATTTTTCTACTTGAACACCTAAAAGAAGAAGTGCTGGTGGAACCATTACCTCAAAAAATAATGGAGTACTTGGGCTTTTAATTTATAGCGTTCTGTATTAGACTACTCCATATCATGCCCTCGTCGTTCAACGGATAGGACGCGACTTTGCGGAAGTCGTAATGTAGGTTCGATTCCTGCCGAGGGCACCAAATAGTACTTCCGCTAGCGAACTTATTTTAGGTGTTTAAGTAGAAAACCAGCTGTTGCTAATCGCTGGCTAAACCAAACTTACTCTGGCTAAAGAATGAAGGAATAGTCCTGCTTATTAAAACAACACATTCCAATCATTGGGTACTTATGTAACATACATCACACTTCTTTAAAAAACACTAGCGGTGTTATTTTCCCGGGGAGAAGCTCAATACTTTTGATTTGTATTTCTGTGATTGATTACCCTACTTTATATTCAATACAACTACAAACTACACATCTATCAACAACCTCCTTGCCATAGTCTAAGACCATAACGCCTGGCATAGCTCAACTTCTTGACCTTTACTTTGTGTCACGAGATACTCCTCTTGTCGTGAACAGTCACATAATCTAACTACAATACTGCACACCCCGATTTACGGTCAATCAAATACACTCCATTACTCATCTACTTCCATTCCCTCTTTCTTCCACTCAGACATACCCCCTGCCATGCTATTAGACTCAACAAATCCAAGCTCTAACATTTTATTTACAGCACTCAAAGACCTTGCTCCACTTGCACAACAAACAACATATCTTTTTTCTTTATCAAGTTTACTCAGATCTTCTTCAAAACTAGATTTATAAATATCAATATTTATACTACCAACAATATGCCCCTGATTATATTCTCCTTTTGTACGAACATCCAAAACTATCGCACCATCTTCAATATTAGTCTTTGCTTCTTCTATATTTATTTCATTTATCATATTTTTCTTTTATTGATTTAAGCTACTTAATAATATAAGTCTAACAAAAAACACCCTATTTAGGAAAGGGTGTTTTTAGCTTAATTAAATTAATTTATTATATTTTTGCGATTGCTTTTGATAAGCGTGATTTTTTACGTGCTGCCGTATTCTTTTTTATGACACCTCTTTTCATTGCTTTATCAATTGCTTTATATGCCTCTGAAAGTATTGAGTTCGCACTGTCTTTATCTTTACTAGCAACAAATGTTTTTATTTTCTTTACTGCTTCTTTCATTACTCTCTTTCTTTTATCATTAAAAACCCTCTTATTAAGAGATGCTCTGTGTGCTTTTTTTGCTCCTTTTGTGATTGCCATGATTATTTTTTTATTGAGTAAATTAAGTATTTACTACAGTATTACTCTCAACTCTTTGGTTTCAGCATATTACCAGATAATGCAGAAAAAGGCAAATTCTGATATGATTGATTGCATGATATCTCACATAAGAGGAAAAATGCTAAAAAGAGGGGATAAATTTGTCATCATTGATGTTTCTGGTGTTGGGTATAAAATATACACTCCATCTGATACGTTGAATAACGTTGATGATACTACCGATTTTTTTTCTTTCTGGACACATCTTGTTGTCAGAGAAGATGCTCTTGATCTATATGGCTTTATAAAATATGCGGAGGTTGAACTTTTTAAGATGTTAATAGGAGTCTCAGGCGTTGGTCCAAAAAGTGCCCTAGGAATCATCGGGGTAGCACCTATAAATACGCTCAAAAGTGCAATATCATCAGGAGATATATCATATCTCATAAAGGTGTCTGGTATTGGAAAAAAGAATGCACAAAAAATTGTGCTTGAATTAAGAGACAAGCTTGGTGTGATAAACACAGATAACGCAAACGAAGCACTCAAAGAAGAAACGGACACAATCGAAGCACTTCACTCTCTTGGTTACTCTATCGCAGATGCACGTGAAGCATTGAAACAAATACCCAAAGATATAATTGGTGCTAGTGCACGAATAAAAGAAGCACTAAAAAATCTGGGTACAAACAAATAAAAAAAATTAAAATATGGTTATGTTGGAAAAGATACTCCAAATAAAATAACCCCTGCTGATACCGAAACATTAAGTGACTCCTTCTTCCCTTTCATGGGTATTTCAATAATTTTGTCACATTTTGAGAGAAGCTGTTTTGAAACACCTCGAACTTCATTACCAAAAATGAACACCATTTTTCTTTTTGGTTTATATTCTTTATAATCAATTGATTTTTTCGACTGCTCTACTGCTACAATCTCAAATTCTTTTTTCTTTAATTTTTTAAAAACACAACTAACATTTTTAAAATGCTCCCACTCTACACTCTTTTGCGCCCCTAGTGCAGACTTTGCAACATCTTTTCTTTCGCGGGCAAAACGGTCAAGCGGTGTTGGGGTGTAACCTGTTAAATATATTTTCGAAACACCAATAGCATCTGATGTGCGAAAAACAGAACCAACGTTATAAACACTCCTTACGTTGTGTAAAATCACAACTACTTCTTTCTTATTATTTTTCATCCATTATATATTAGCTCAAAATAGTAAATTTTGGTATAATTCCAATTATGAATACTTTAAGCATATTCCCAAGTCTTTTTACTTTTGGACTTATCGCTCCATTTATACTACGGATAGTTGCTGGTATTATTTTTGTTTATTTTGGTTACACCAAAATATGGAAAGAGAAAGAGAGGCGAGTATCGTTTTTTAATAAAATAATACCAAATAATGGAATAGCTTTATTTTGGGTTATATCAGTTACAGAGTTTATTGGAGGTGTATTTTTGACAATAGGTTTATTTACTCAAGTTGTAGTAATAATACTATCGGCTATAACAATAGGGGCAATCTTTACAAAAATAAGACGACCAGACCTTTTAGATAATTCTTTAGAATTTTTTATACTTTTACTAGCGGTGTTGTTCTCACTTCTATTTTTAGGTGCTGGATTCTGGGCGATTGATTTACCTCTTTAAGTTTACAATTATGTGTAGTTTGTGTTATTATCACATTCATTATCCGCTCGTAGCTCAGTTGGTAGAGCAGCGGCCTTTTAAGCCGACGGTCGAAGGTTCAAGTCCTTCCGGGCGGACATGGAAATTATTTCTATTTTGTTCCTTTTTTTGGGAGCAGTATGGGCAAAAAGAAAACCAAGTAATAACAAAAAATGGTCTCCTGATCAGAGAGTATTACCTTATGCACAGATAGACAAAGAATTTGTGTATATTTATAATATAAGAAATTTTAAATATAAAACAGAAGATGACTACGAAGAACAATACTATAATAAAAAACTTAAACTAAGTAATATAAAATCAGCATATTACATACTAGAACCATTTCGTGGTACGATAGGTGCGGCACATACATTCTTGAGTTTTGAATTTAAAAATAATGAATTTATTGCAATATCTGTTGAGATAAGAAAAAAGAAAGGTGATAAATTTTCACCAATTAAAGGCATGTTTAGATGGTTTGAAATTATGTATGTAATAGGTGATGAAAGAGACCTTATAGGACTCCGTGCAAACCACAGAAAAGACCCTGTCCATGTTTACCCCCTAAAAATATCTCACAAGAAAATGTTGAATCTTTTTGTAGATATTTTAAAAAGAACAAATAAACTAAAAGAGAAACCTGAATTTTATAATACAATAACAAACACGTGCTTAACGAACATAATAAAACATACGAATAAGATATCTAAGAAAAAAATATCTTATGGATTAAAAATATTCCTACCTGAAAAATCAGACCACCTTTTACATAAAATTGGGCTCATAGATACAAAGCTATCGATAGAAATGGCGCGTAAAAAATTTTTAATAAATAATCTTGCAAAAAAATACGCGAATAATAAAAATTTCTCAGTAAAAATAAGAACTAATCACATATAAACAAGTTATCCACAGTTTTGATTTGCAGATATCAAATAGCGCGGTATAATTAAATCAGGTAAGTGGTGACAAGAGCTTTATAAAGTGGTCCGCTTAAGGACAAATAATAATGTAAATCGCTCAAGATTACTTCACGCAAGAACAT
>CAZPPV010000051.1:0-4960 GCA_964588565.1 uncultured Candidatus Saccharibacteria bacterium
ACAATACAGAGGATTTTTCAATGAAAAAAATAATTTTTTTACTTATACTTGCGTTCCCTTTTTCTACAGCAAATGCAAACAACAAACTAAAGCAAATAAAAGCAAACGAGGCTGTTGCAAAATACGGTTGTATCGTTGAAAGATACGTGCATCATTTTGGAGATGTAATATCTCCGAGTTATATAATTGCTGGAATACTTCAAGAAAGTACCAGTAACCCAGAGGCAATAAGTAAAAGTAATGCAAAGGGTCTTCTACAAATAATGGAAAAACGAGCACTTGCACAAGTACGAATATCATTTCCTAATGAACACTTTAGCAATAATTTATTCAACCCTTATGAAAATATAAAAATTGCTATTGCGTACTATACATACCTTGCTGTAATATACAAAAAAGGCACGATATACAACTACCCTGAAGCACAAGCTATTGGGTATAACATGGGTCCGCACAGAGGAGAAGCAATCGTTGCAAAAAATCCTTTTAAAAATAAATATGTATTGGGTATGGCTGACTGGTTAAAATATGTTCCGAACACGATATGCCCTTTTGTTTAATATATTTTTATTAGTATGTAAAAACCCGTTTTGCTTTTGCAAAACGGATTTTTTGTTTTTATTTCTACAGTAATTACTTCTTTTTTATTTTTATACCCGCCTTTAAAAATGCAGTGAAAATTGGGTGTGGAGAAACTGGACGTGACTGAAATTCAGGATGAAACTGAGTCCCCAATAAGAAAGGATGTTTACTTTTTGGTAATTCAACTATTTCCATCAATGTATTATCTGGAGATTTACCAGAAAACACGAGCCCAGCATCTTCTATTTGTTTAATATATTCAGGATTCACCTCATAGCGGTGTCGGTGTCTTTCAGAGATAGAATCTTGCTTATATGCATCACGTGCAATTGTTCCTTTTATTAAATTCGTTGGATATGACCCAAGACGCATACTTCCTCCATAATCTTTCTCTAGTAATTTCTTTTTTTGATCTGGCATTATATCTATAATCAGATGTTTTGCATCTGGGTTTATCTCTGCAGTGTTAGCATCTTTAAATCCCAAGACATTACGTACAAACTCTATCACAAGAAGTTGCATACCATAACAAAGACCTAAATACGGAATACCATTTTCCCTTGCATATTGTATTACGTTTAATTTTCCTTCAATCCCCCTCTCTCCAAATCCTCCTGGCACAAGAATACCAGCAAATTTTGAAAGTTTTTTAAGACTAGCTCCACCTTTTTCAAAATCTACAGCACTAATCCACGTAAGATTTGGCTTCTTACCTAAATGATATGCGGAATGCTTAATTGCCTCTATTACAGAAATGTATGCATCGGACAAAACAAAATCGCCTGTATTAAAGTACTTTCCTACTATTGCAATATTTATTTCTTCTGTTGTTGATTTTGATTTTGAAACGAAACGCTTCCATTCAGACAAATCAGCTTTTCCATTTTTTGCAACTAATTGAAGCTTTGATAATATTTTGTCTCCTAACTTTCCTCTTTCAAAATTAATGGGTACATCATAAATACTTTCAATATCCGGAGCTGAAATTACGTCATCAGGTACAATATTACAAAATGTTGCAATTTTATCTCTACGTTTTTTATCTATAGGTTTTTCACTTCGTGCAATTATAAAATCTGGTTGGATGCCAGTACCATTTAATAAACGTACCGCATGCTGTGTTGGTTTGGTTTTCATTTCACCAACTTTTGAAGGTATTGGCAAATAACTAACCATAACAAACAATACGCTTCTAGGGTCTTGTATGTGCATCATGCGTGCCGCTTCCAAAAAAAGAATATTCTCATATTCTCCAACAGTTCCACCAATCTCTATAACAGTAACATCGGCGTCTGCTTTATCGCTCGCCTTATTTATTTTTTTAATTATCTCAAGTGGAATATGTGGTACTACTTGCACACACTTACCTTTATATTCAAGATTCCTTTCTTTTTGTATAACTTCCTGATAAACACGTCCCGTAGTTATATAATTATCTGTTGGAATTGTAATATTTAAGAATCTCTCATAGTTACCCATATCTTGATCTGTTTCATCACCATCAGATAATACAAATACCTCTCCATGTTCTGTTGGGTTCATAGTCCCTGCATCAACATTCACATAAGGATCTATCTTCATAGCAGTAATTGTAAGCCCACGAGATTGGAGTATTTTTGCAATAGATGAAGCTGTTACACCTTTTCCAACTCCAGATATTACACCACCAACTACAAAGATATACTTATGATCTTTTTTACTCATTTATATTATTTATATTTTTAAATATCTCCTAACTGCTAAAAAGCTCGATACTGCCCCGAGTATAATTCCAGACAATAAAAGTATTGCAAATATTTGATTAAAATTAGTAATATAATATTTAAATAAATCAATACCACCATAAAATTCTCCAGTTGCATTTTTTAACCACGAAGTAAGTGGATAAAATAGAGCTGTCGCAATCAAAGCAGAGACTATACCATAAATAATACCCTGAACAACGAACGGACCACGAACATACTTATTGCTTGCTCCAACAAGTTTCATGACATTAATCTCTTCTCTAGAAATATATATAATCAACCTAAGGGTATTGAGCGTGATAAAAATTGAGATAAGAACTAACACTATTGTAATCATTAACCCAAACTTTTTAACACCATTAATTATCTTTGCTAATCTATCTATTACAATCTTATTATCATTATAATTTATTTTATTTATGATCTGAGAACTACCAACAGACAAAGCATCTTTTTCTTTAATAGAATTTGCTATAGACTCATATTGAGAAGCATCATTAGCTTTTATATTAAGTACTGCAGGTAATGGATTCTCACCCAATTCATTTAGAGCATCTAGCGTGTCTTGATTATTTTCGTTACGCTTACGAAAATCTTTTAATCTTTGTTCTCTTGAAATATATTCAACATTTTTTACATCAGGCATCATCTCTAATGAACTTTTTAACGCCAAAATATCTTTCTCTTTGGCATTTAGATTAAAATAAATATTTATGTCAATTTTATTTTGAACTGTCGAGAGTGTTGATTGTAAAAAAGCACCAAACAACATCGTTGAACCTATCATAGAAAGTGCCACAACCATTGCCAAAATAGCAGACATTGAAACAAGTCCACTTCTCCAAAAATTTACAAATCCTGATTTAATTATTCTTTTTGTGTCTGTCCAAAACATAATTTATTTTTATAAAACATATCTACCTTTTGGGTCATCTCTAACGATACGACCGTCTTCCATTGTTAATACTCTCTTTCCTAATGAATCTATTACACCCTTATTGTGCGTTGTGAGAAGGATTGTTGTACCCATATCATTTATCTTTTTCAAAATCTGTACAATATCATAAGTATTCATAGGGTCTAAATTACCAGTCGGTTCATCTGCTATTATTATATCTGGCTGGTTTATTATAGCACGAGCAATGGCAACGCGCTGACGCTCTCCTCCAGATAGCTGATGTGGAAAATTCCACATTTTATTTCCTAAATCAACAAGCTCAAGTGCATGTGGTACATCTGAGTTTATCTCTTCATCACATCTACCAGCAACCTCCATAGCAAAAGATAGGTTTTCATATGCAGTTTTGTTTGGTAAAAGTTTGAAATCCTGAAAAACAGTGCCTATTTTCCTTCTCAATTTTGAAATCTCTTTATATTTAAAAGTATGAATATCTTTCGATTCAAAAAAAACTGCTCCCGATGTCGGACTTTCTTCTGCAAGTAAAAGCTTCAACAATGTTGTCTTACCAGCACCAGAATGTCCAACAACAGAAAGAAATTCACCAGGTTCTACTGAAAAATTCACATCATCAAGCGCTATCGAATCATCTGGATATATTTTTGAAACTTTATCAAAGTAAATCATAGTTTAATAAGTGGTTTATAATTCTTTTTCTGCTTTTATAAATTCGTCAATTTCTCCTTTCTCTAATACTGCTTCTATGTCGCGCACTTCAACATCTGTACGGTGGTCTTTTACCATTTTATATGGATGTAATACGTACGAACGTATCTGATTACCCCACTGTATTTCTGTAGTTTTACTTATATACATATCCCCCTCCTTTTGCTTTCGTTCATCTTCTCTTAATTTAAATAACTTTCCTTTCAAAAGAGCCAACGCTTGCTCTCTGTTTTGTAGCTGAGATCTTTCTGAATCAGAGTGAGCTGAAAGTTTTGTTGGTATGTGCACGATCCTAACAGCAGTCTCCCTTTTGTTAACATTCTGCCCACCAGGTCCAGATGAACGACTAAACTCAATCTTTAAATCATCTGTTGGTATTTCCAATTCATCACCTCTCTTAAATTTTGGAACAACTTCTACAAGGACAAATGATGTATGACGTAACTTCTTTGCATTAAATGGTGATATTCTTACCAAACGATGAACGCCTGATTCATTCTTTAGTGTACCATAAATATTTTTACCTTGTATCTCAAATGTTATATTACGATATCCAGCATGGTCATTTTCGTTCTTATGTAACAAATAAGTACTCCACCCACGATTGTTAACATATTCAAGATACATACCATATAACATTCTAGCAAAATCCTCTGCATCATCTCCACCTGCGCCAGCAAGAATAGTTACAACTGCATCTCCTTTGTCATACTTACAAGCACCAGATAATTCTTCTTTTAGATCAGCTATCTCTTTTATTATTTTTTTGGCTTTAATTTTATCCGACCAAAAATCTGATAATGACATTTGTTTTTCTAGTACGTCAATCCGTTCTTTGATATCTTCCATATAAAGAATTATATCAAAAAACATGCACAATTTCAAAATACTGGTGCGCCTACGGCACACCAGTATTTTGAAATATACCACAAACGAAATAATTCTTTACTTGCTGAGCCACCCGCCGGAATCGAACCGGCGACCTATGCGTTACGAGTGCATTGCTCTA
>CAZPPV010000052.1:0-4928 GCA_964588565.1 uncultured Candidatus Saccharibacteria bacterium
TTGGAAATAGGTTCGGACTTGGTAAAATAAAGGCACCAGAATAGAACTCGTCGGCGCTTTGCGCCGCCAAAGAAAAAGTCGGCGAAAGGCGGACAAGTTCTATTCTGGTGCCCAGGGCGGGACTTGAACCCGCACGACCTTGAGGTCAAGAGATTTTAAGTCTCTCGTGTATACCGATTTCACCACCTGGGCATATCAACATGTTTTATCTTCCGTCGTTTAATTTTCTGTCTTGTGCCTTGAGACCTGGGCGGGAATCGAACCCGCGATAA
The DNA here is from genome assembly GCA_964588565.1 of uncultured Candidatus Saccharibacteria bacterium. Taxonomy (GTDB): domain Bacteria; phylum Patescibacteriota; class Minisyncoccia; order Phycocordibacterales; family UBA1539; genus CAYSEK01. The sequence continues at coordinate 273 of CAZPPV010000052.1, forward strand.
GGGTTTTGCAAACCCGTGCCTTACCACTTGGCTACCAGGTCTTGTATGTTTTCTTCCATAGTAGACTAACAACTATTCTACCCATTAGAGAGTAACTCGTCAATTTTTAGTCTGTTTTTCTCTCCAATGTCTATTTGTATATCAACAAATGGAAGTATTTTCATATTAGTATTATCTTTTATGTAGTTTTTTAATTCTTTCCTTTTTCTTCTTGCAAAGTTCAAAGCAAACTCCTCACTTTCTACTGGTAGTACACTAATAAAAATAGTCGCGTTTTTTAAATCAGGAGAAATGTCACAATTAGTTACCGTTATTAAAGATTGCCCACTAGACTCTTCTTGTAAAAACTTTGCAGTTATCTGTTTTATAACCTCTGAAACTCTTTCTTGTCGTAGTGTCATATTTTTTATTTTTCTACAGTCTTAAACGCTTCAATGATATCACCAGCTGCGATTTCTGTATTTGATTCTATCATTGTCCCAAATTCATCTCCCTCGAGTACTGATTTGGTTTCCATCTTTTGTTGTTGAAGTCCGAGTATTTCTCCTTTGCCTATTTCATTTTCACGTCTTGTTATTTTGATATTAGATTTAGTATTTAATTCTCCTTCAATAACTTTTCCTCCTATGACTTGTTTGTTTTTTGTTTTACTGAATACTCGTATTATTTTAGCTTTCCCGATAACTTCCTCAAAGGATACTTTTGGTGCTTTTTCTTTTATTTCTTCTTCAAGCCATTCTGTTAGTTTGTATATTACATCAAATGTTTTTATCGTTACTCCTGTTCGTTCTGCCATCTCTCTGGCACTTGCATCTGTTTTTACATTAAATGCCAATACAATGGTGTTTTTGACGCCAGAAGAAGCCAATTTGATATCATTCTCCGTTACGCTTCCAGCTCCGCTATTTATTATTTTGAGGATTACTTTCTCGTGTTGTATTTTTTTAATTTCTTTATCTATTGCTTCTATCATTCCTGCAACATCAGCTTTTATTATAATTGGTATTACCAGTACATCATCACTTGATTTATTGACTGTGTTGTTTTGTGTATTTTTGTTTTGTGTGTTCGTGTTCATATTTTCTTTTGTAATTCCTTCCCCTTCTTTTTTTGTATCACAAGAAGTAAAAACAGATCCTACGTTTGGAAGTTTGTTCCATCCAGTTATTCTTATTGGAGAAGAAAATGTAGCACTATCGATATTTTTTCCAGAAAAGTCTTCAATCATTCTGATGGGTGACATGCTGTCTTTTACCACTATACACATCCCTTTTTTTAGAGTTCCATTTTTTATAACAAGGGTAGCTGTGATACCTTTTTTGTGATCAAGGTGTGATTCTATAACAACTCCTTCTGCTTGAGCGTTTGAGTCTCCGTCTAGTCCTTCCATTTCTGCTACAAGTAGCATCATGTCAAGTAATTCATCTATCCCTGTTCCTTTTTTTGCTGAGATTGGTACAAATGAAATGTCACCTCCATATCCTTCTACAAAAATATCGTTTTCTGCTAGGTTTTGCTTTGTTTTTTCAATATCTGCGTCAGGTCTATCTATTTTATTTATAGCTACTATATAGGGTATGTTTGCCTTCTTTATAGATTCAAGTGCCTCTTTTGTTTGCTGTTTAACACCGTCTTCTGCTGAAACAACTAATATTGCGATATCAGCAATATTTGCACCTCGTGATCTCATCTGCGAAAAGGCTGCATGTCCAGGAGTATCCAGGAATGTTATGCGTTTTTCTGACCCTTCTTTTGTTTTATGTGTTACTTCGTAGGCAGAAAGACTTTGTGTTATACCACCAGCCTCTGTGTCTACCGTGCTTGATTTTCTTATGTAATCTAGGAGCGTTGATTTCCCATGATCAATATGACCCATAACAACGATAATCGGCGGTCTTTCTATTACCACTTTTTCTTTTTGTTTAACTACTTTTTTAGACATGTTATGCAGAATACAACAACTTACGCTTGTACACAAGTGTAAGTCGAATATTATCCTTTATTTTTTATCTGATTTTAATAGATACTATGAAAGTTTTACTTTTTTTATTGCCTCTTTTTCTTCACCAGATAACTCATATTCTGATATATAATTTTTAACTGGTTTTGCAAATACACTCATTCTTTCTCTGGAGTAGAGACTTGATAGAACAATACCTTCACCGTCTTCATTTATCAATGCAGTAGCGAAACTTTGATTTCCACCAGAACCTGTTCCAACAAATGGGTTAAATCGTATAACTTCTGCTTTTTTGATACTCTTTCTTACTCTGTTTTCAATGTGGTTAATTTTATTTCTTATTTCGTCGTTAGAATTGTTAAGTTTAGTAACATTGTTTGCTATATTAAAAATTGTATTTTCGAGGCTTCTGCCACTTTTTCCACAAAGTAATTTTTTTAGTTTAATCTCAAGACGTAAGACAAATCCTATTAAAATAGCGATGACTCCAATGAGAATATAAATTAAAATAGTTGTATTAAATATCATAATGAATAAGATTATATAATAGTGTCATGATTTTTGCAAAAGCAAATTGGTCAACCTGCCACGTTGAATTGGTCAACGTGGCAGGTTGACCAATTTATATATGTTTTGATGTTTTGCAAAAAATGATAAGTAGATTACAATGTATCATACAATGAAACGAATTTATTTAGACAACAGTGCAACAACTTCGATTGATAAGCGTGTTGAAAAAGTAATGCTCCCATATCTTCGCAATGAGTTTGGTAATCCAAGTGCATTATATGAAGAAGGCGTGATGGCAAAAAATGTGGTTGAGATTGCACGGCGTGATGTTGCGGGAATTATTAAAGCGCAGCCAGATGAGGTTATTTTTACTGGCAGCGGTACAGAGTCCGACAACTTGGCAATCCTTGGTGTGATTAAAGCTGTTGAGCGTGGAAATGATAAAAAACCACATATTATAACGAGTGTGATTGAGCATCCAGCGGTGTTTGAAGTTTGTAAGGCACTTGAACGTGATGGAGTAGCTGATGTGACATACGTAGGTGTGGATGAGCTGGGCGTTGTGGATCCAAAGGAAGTGAAAGATGCACTCCGTCCAGAGACAGTTGTGGTTTCAATAATGTATGCTAATAATGAGATAGGCACAGTTCAGCCAATACGAGAGATTGCAAAGGTCATTCGTACTTTCCGTAAGACAAAACTTGTGAGAAAAAGTTCGAAATTGAGGAGGAGTGTAGTAGATCGGAGCGACGGGAAAACGTTGAACCTTGAGGAGCAAGTGCCATATTTTCATACAGATGCATGTCAGGCAACAAATTATCTTGATATGAATGTTTTACACTTGGGTGTTGATCTTCTTACTATCAATGGATCAAAAATCTATGGTCCAAAAGGAGTTGGCGCACTGTATGTAAAAAAGGGAACAAATATTGATCCGATAATCTATGGTGGAGGACAAGAGCGAGGTTTACGAGGTGGTACAGAAAATGTGTCGGCAATAGTTGGGTTTGCACAGGCGTGTAAAATAACAGAGGAATTGAAAGAGAAAGAGACAGCAAGACTTACCTGTCTTCGTGATTATTTTACAAAAAAACTTATTTTTAGTATTCCTGGAAGTATTTTAAATGGTGATAGTGAAGAACGCTTGCCAAATAATGTAAATATTTCTATTCCAGATGTAGACAGCGAGCAGTTGGTAATTGAGCTTGATGCTAAGGGCGTATCGGCGAGCGCGCGCAGTGCGTGTAAGAGTAGGGACTATGGGTCTTCTTACGTTATCCTGGCACTAGGAAGAAAACCTCTATCAAATGAAGGAGGAGTGCGGTTCAGTCTTGGGAGAGATACAAAAAAGAAAGATATTGATTATGTTTTGAAAGTAATGTCGGAGATAGTAGAAAAAATGAAAAATGAAATCAAATTAATGAAACAACTTTAGTAAATTAAATAAATTAAGTATATGTATAAAGAAAAAAATTATGAGCAATTACTTGGCACAGAAGGTTTTAGTGATGATTTGTTAAAAAATCATTTTAAACTTTATGGTGGGTATGTTGCTAATATGAATAAGCTAAATGATTTATTAGTAGAAATTGAGAAAGCAGAAAAATGGACTACACCTGAATTTGCTGAATTAAACAGACGTCTTGGGTGGGAGTTTAATGGTATGCGTCTTCATGAGCTTTATTTTAGTAATTTGAACAAGGATAAAAAAGAAATAATAGAAGGCTCAGAGTTATCTAAAAAAATTATAGAACAGTGGAGTTCTTTCAGTGTGTGGAAAAAAGATTTTAGTTCAATGGGAGCTATGCGTGGTATTGGGTGGGTCGTGCTTTATTATGATAAACAAGAAGATAAGTTATTTAATGTATGGATAAATGAACATGACCTAGGACATTTTACTGGTGCAGTTCCACTTTTAGTGATGGATGTTTTTGAACATGCATTCATGCTTGATTATGGTATGAATCGTGGAAAATATGTTGATTCATTTATAAATGCAATTGACTGGGATGAGGTTGAGATGAGGTTGGGAAAATAGTTATGAAATAAGCACACAAAGAAAAAAATCGCTTGCAAGCGATTTTTTTCTTTGTGTGCTTATTTCTTGATTATACTCATGTAATACTGTATTATTGAGTTTATGAAGATGGAAAATCTAAATAAAACACAAATTGTACTACTTACAC
>CAZPPV010000053.1:0-4878 GCA_964588565.1 uncultured Candidatus Saccharibacteria bacterium
ACGTGTGCCTAGAGGTTATGAGCCTCTCGAGGTACCTCTCCTCCACCCCGCTACATATAAAAACCTCAATAATAGGCTGAATACTATTATACCTTTAAAAAATATTTACGCAAGAGCAGTTTATATATATCCGAATTTCTTAAATACTGCTCTGTATAATTCAATTACGCGTTTTGCCTCTCTGTGTGTAATTTCTGTTCCGCCTTTATGAGCAATCATATTTCGTATTTTGTGGGCTTCCCACGCCTGTTGCACAACTTCCCCGTCACCTGCTGATTTCAACCTATCCGCTAGAGTTTCACCTTCATATCCAATTTTTTTTAAAATATCATCTAAAATACTATCCGCTTCTATTATTGCTAGTTTCCATTCTGCTTGATTTTCTGAATCAAGATGGTTAAGTATAATTTCCCATTCTATTTTATCTTTTTGTTCTTCTTCCTTCTTTACATCAATTGGCAAATATTTTTTATTATCTTCCTTTGTTAATTTGCTAAATTTAAAAAGTATAAAAATAATAAGAGCAAGCAATAAAACAGACAATAAACTAAAAATATTTTTGATAAGCGGCAAAAAAGGACCTATTGTACTAGATAAATATGTTACATATACAAATCCAAAAAAATCCGTAAATTTTCTAAACAATAGTTCTATTACTGAGAAATCAATATTAGAAAATGTAGTGTGGTTTATTCCCAAATTCATACTATATATTTTAGTTATATTTCAACATCCTTACCAATCTTAAAAAGCATACTCTCACGAAAATGTGGAGCAGTAAATTGGATACCCAAAGGAAGATTTTTATCACCACTTTTTGAAAACCCAGAAGGTACAGAAATAGCCGGCAATCCTGCAATATTTGCTGGAACAGTAAATATATCTGATAAATACATAGACAATGGATCTTCATTTTTTTCACCAATTTTAAATGCCGAAGTTGGAGATGTTGGCGTGGCGATAATGTCTACTTCACTAAAAGATTTTTCAAAATCAGATGTTATTATTTGTCGCACAGCATTTGCTTTATTGTAATATGCATCATAATATCCTGAAGAAAGTACGTGCGTTCCTAGCAATACCCTTCTTCTTACTTCTTTTCCAAACCCAGTACCACGAGTTTTTGAATAATCTGCAATTATATCACCCCCTGAGAGATGTAGTCCAAAGCGTACTCCATCAAATCTCGCAAGGTTTGATGATACTTCTGCTGGCATGATTATATAATACGCTGATAGTGAGTATTTTATATTAGGAAGTTCTATTTCTTTTATTTCATATCCATCGGCGCGAAGCTTTTCAATTGAATCATTAAAATTATCCAACACGTCTTCATCAATACCACCTCCATTTATAAAATCTTTTGGAATTCCTATTATAAGTTTCTTCTTATCTTCTATCCCTTCTACTTTACTAAGATTATCCGGAGCAGAAGTACTATCCATTTTATCTCCTCCTTTTATTGTGTTAAATAATATTTCAGCATCTTCTACTGTTTTTCCAAATGGACCAATCTGATCAAGAGATGATGCCATAGCCATGAGTCCACAACGAGATACTGCCCCATAAGTAGGTTTTAACCCAACAACACCACAAAATGATGCTGGCTGACGAATAGAACCTCCAGTATCTGAACCAAGTGCCACCAATGCACCATTCATTGCAACAGAAGCAGCAGAACCTCCTGATGAACCACCGGGCACACGAGAAATATCTGTTGGATTTTTCGTAGTACCATACGCAGAATTTTCAGTAGACCCACCCATCGCAAATTCATCCATATTTGTTCTACCAAGAAATACAGCTCCACTATCTTTTAGTTTACCTATTACAGTAGCATCATATACTGCTTTATAATTTTCAAGAATCTTTGAGGCAGCACTTGCTGTTCTTCCTTTTATTAGAATATTATCTTTCACCGCGATTGGAATACCTGTCATGAGTCGCAACGCACCTCCATCTTTAATCATTTTATCTGCTTCTTTTGCTTGCTCTATCACATCGTCAAATACTTCTAAATATGCATTTATGTGTGGATTTTCTTTATCAATCTCAGTAAGATATGCTTCAGATAATTCAACAGCAGAAAAATCACCATTATATAGATGTTCAGATGCAGACTTTATTGTAAGTTTTTTTATATCAATCATTAAAGTATCTTTTTCACCTTAACATAACCATCTTTAACATCTGGTACTTCATTCATTATTTCTTTAGTAAATACTCCTGATTCATGCGGATTTTTGTCTTCTCTCATCACATTTATCAACTTACCTGTTTGTGGTTCTACTTTACCTATTATGACTTCTTTTATTTCAGACACGTACCCTAAAACAGCATCAAGATCTTTAATCAATGTTTCTTTTTCATTATCTGAAACCTCTATACGCGAGAGACTTGCAAGTCTCTCTATATTTTTTCTCTCAAGCATGATTATCTTAGAATAATAACAAAAGGAGGCAAGTTAGGCAAACCAACACCCATTAATAATTTAGTTCGATATATCGAACTAAATTATTAATGGGTGTCATCTTTACAATATATTATTTAATCATATCTAGGAAATCATTCTCTTTTAGAATTTTTAGATTTAATTTCCTAGCTTTTTCATATTTAGATCCTGGGTCTTTACCAGCTATGACAAAATTTGTTTTTAGTGAAACAGAGCTAGATATCTTTCCGCCCAATTTACGAATACTCTCTTTTGCTTCCTCTCTAGATATTGTTTCAAGTGTTCCAGTTAAAACAAAAGTATAACCATTTAGAGAAACATCAGTCACAGAAATAAAATCATCTTGCTCTTCTATTTTTATATGCCTTAAAAGTCTTTTCAATACTTCTTTGTTGTGTATATCTTTAAACCAATTAAAAAAAGATTGCGCCACAACACCACCTACTCCACCGATTTCCTCAAGTTCTTCTTTGTTTATCTTTTGTAAAATTACGATAGACCTAAACTTTTCAGCAAGAAGATTCGCGGTCTCTTCCCCAACATGAAGTATTCCAAGTGCAAAAAGGAATTTTGACAATGTGATATTTTTGCTTTTTTCAATAGCTTTTATTAAATTATTAGCTGACTTTTCCTCAAACCTATCTAGTGGTTTTATATCACCTCGCGTTAATTCAAAAATATCCGCATAATCAGAAATTAATCCTTCATCTATCAGATGTTCTACTATTTTATCACCAAGACCATCTATATTAAATCCTTTCCTACTTACAAAATGAATCATTCTCTTTTTTTCTTGTGCGTAACATTTTTTGTTATTACAATAGTGTGCCACACTTTTTGCCTTACCTTTACCTATAATTTTTTTTGATATATTCTCGCCACAGATAGGACACAATTTAGGCATTTTGAATTTCTTTTCTTCTCCTGTGCGTAATCCTATAATAGGTTCAAGTACTTCTGGTATGACATCTCCTGCTTTTTGAATTACCACAGTATCTCCAATGCGTATATCTAAACGCTGTATTTCATCTTCATTGTGAAGCGTAGCACGACTAACAACAGAACCTGCAACTACAACGGATTTTAAATATGCAACGGGTGTAAGTGCTCCAGTGCGACCAACTTGTACTTTGATATCTTCTACCACAGTAGTAACTCTCTCTGCAGGAAACTTGTACGCAACACCCCATCTTGGTGATTTACTTGTATAACCCAGTGCTTCCTGTATCTTTCTTGAGTTTACCTTTATAACGATACCATCAATATCATAATCTTGATTCATTCTTCTTTTTATCCAACTATTATAAAATTTATCAATTTCATTTATGTTTTTACATAACCTGAAATATTCATTTACCTTAAAACCAAGTTTTTTTAAAAACTCTAATTCTTCTATTTGTGTTTGCGGTATTCCCATATTAACCAACTTATCAATATCATAAATGAAACAATCAAGTCTTCGGCTAGCTGCAATTTTTGAATCAAGTTGTCTTATAGAGCCTGCGGCAGCATTACGAGTATTAGCAAATGATGTTTCTCCTTTTTTTTCACGTTCTTTATTCAGACGTGTAAGTTCTTTATTTGAAAGCCATGCTTCACCAACAGTTATTACATCAACCTGTTCATTTAACACAAGTGGTATACTTCCGATAGTTTTGAGATTCTGCGTTACGTTTTCTCCTATTACCCCATCCCCACGAGTAGCCCCTTTTAAAAGCTCTCCATTTTTATATGTCAGTATAATTTTCAATCCATCTATTTTCATCTCACAACAATATTCTAACTTTTCTTTTTTAAGTTTTGGGTATTTTTCAATAAGACGTTTTACTTTCTCGTCCCATTTTTTTAATTCATCAAAACTAAAAACATCATCAAATGACCATTGTCGAATTTCGTGCCGTACTTTTTCAAAATACTCCAACGGCTTACCTCCAACCCTCTGAGTTGGACTTGAGGAAGATTGAAACTGTGGATTTTTTTCTTCAAGAATACGCAATTCTTCCATCAGCGAATCATAAACCTCATCAGTTATATCAGGTTTATCTAAAACATGATAAAGATACCGATGTCTATCAACCACCTTGCGTAATTTATCTATACGTCCTTTTTTACCTTCTTCAAACATTTATAACTATAAAATTTTTATTAATATGTAATACTCATACCTCTTTCAGACCTGTTTTTATTTAAAGTATTGCAAGAATTAAGACCACGTGATTCAATTTTTGTTACTATTCTACCAGATGAATTTTTGTATTTTACTACAGTGACATCAGCACAAGGGTCATTATTATTACTTGAAAAATCTATAGTAAATGTCGTAGTAGCAGCCGTAGAAGAAATAGGTGGAGTACTTAAGATTGTCCAATTCTTAGAAATATCAGTATTTGCACAATTTAGATTACTACCAGCAGATTTAAGTGGCA
>CAZPPV010000054.1:0-4688 GCA_964588565.1 uncultured Candidatus Saccharibacteria bacterium
CCAAAGGTGATAAATTTGATATTTTTCCAGTAGCCATATCTGATTCTTCTGAACCTACAATTTGATATTCTTTTGTATCTTTCTCTCCTTTTCTTTTCATCACAACGATAGACCCTGCTTTTACTATACCGTTTTTACTTTTTCGGATGATTTCGGCAGATGATAAAATAGCATCAAGCGTAAGTATCCTGTCTTCAGTTTCTGCTTGGTCTTGCCTTGCTTCTTGGTATTCAGCGTTTTCTGAAAGGTCTCCAAGCGATTTTGCAAACTCAAGTTTCTCGGCAATTTCTTTCCTGCGAGTTGTTTTTAAAAAATCTAGTTCACCTTCTAATTCTCCGAATTTTTCTTTTGTTAAGTATTGTTTTTCTTCTGACATTTCGTAAGTATACTATCTTTGGCAAAGTAAATCAATATGTAAATATTTATAAATTATTTAAGATATTGTGGTGTATTCACAGACATCCAATCAATAATCTCTCTCATTATAAAGAGACCCCCAATTTCATTTTGGCTCGGACCTTTTGACATAACTACAGCAAATGCATACTTTGGATTCTTGTAAGGGAAAAATCCAACAACCCAAGCATTCACACGTTTTTTGTATACTCCAATTTCTGCAGTACCTGTTTTTGCTGCAATCTCAACTTCTGGAACATTTAGACCTTTTGCACTACCTGACAATACTGCTTGTCTCATACCCTCTTTCACCACATCAAAACTACTTTTTTTTATACCATCAATTATTCTAGACTTCACAGGAGCACCCAATATCATATGTGGTGTAACAATCCTACCATCACTTGCGATGGCAGCAATACCACGTGCCATTTGAATAGGTGTTATTTGAAATCCATATTGACCTATTGCTGTATGATAAGTATCACCTAGATACCACTTCTCACCGTTAAAATTTTTTGCTTTCCATGCTGGGTCTGGAATAACACCTTTAGCCTCTCTGGGCATATCAATATTTGTAAGTTCACTTAAACCAAACTTTTCAGCATATTTTTTTATATTCATGATGCCTATGCCTTTTTGGTCTTTATATCCACCTCCAACTTCATAAAAATATACGTCTGAAGATACTGCTAATGCATCTCTCATATCAACCCATCCTTGACGTCTCCAATCTTTAAATACAGATTTTAATTTGGGATAATATGGATTTTGTACAGATATAGAACCAGTACTTAATATTTTCTTGTCTGGAGTAATAACCCCCTCAGTAAGAGCACCAATCGCGACAAAAGGTTTTACTATTGACCCAGGAGCATAAAGTCCTGATACTGGCCTATCCAAAAATGGTTTTCTTTTGTTATTCTGAAAACTCCTTATCGCTTTTATGTTACTTCCTTCTGACAAGATACTAGAATTATATTCAGGGAAAGTTGCCAAAGCTAAAACGCCTCCAGTTTTTACAGACATTATAACAGCAGCACCACCAGAAAAATCATGTCTCTTTGCGAGACTTTTCATATATGAATATAATTTACTTTGTATTCGTGAATCAACTGTTAATGTGATGTCTTTACCATTTTTAGGAGGCTGTATGACGCTCTCAGACCGTACCCTCATAAGAGCATCCATCTCTACTATTTTTAGTCCATTCTTACCAGATAATTCATCGTTATAATATTTTTCAATTCCATCTTTCCCTATAAATTTTGTCTGATAATAAATACCTTTATTATCTTTTTGCGGATATTTTATATAACCTAAAAGATTAGACAATCCTTCTAGACTTGTATATGACCTTTTTGGAAATACGTCATCTCTTGGAGAATTCCAAGCAAGTTCAACACCATTTCTGTCATATATAATTCCACGTTCAGAAAACAGTGGAGTATGGTGTAATCTATTACTTTCACTTATTTTCTTAAACGATTTACCTTCTATAATTTGTAACACACTAACTCTAACAATGAATATCAATCCAACCAACATAAAAAAAACTCCAAGTATGAAAATAGTTTTTTTTGTAATTGGTTTTTCAAACCTACCTTCAAATTGATTTACATCAAAATTTGGTAAATTACTCGCATCAAGAAAAATTTCATCTGGTTCAATTCTATTGTCTCCTAGATTTTTTTTTCGATTAAAAATTTTTTTAAATAAGCTCATTCCACTTAAGATTCATTACTAATAATCTTGTATCAATAACACTACTATTAAAATATCACCCACTACTTATTACTTTAATTAAATAAAAGATATTAATTAGAGTCGTAAAATCTTATATTTTTTTTCAAACGTTTTGCTAGTATATACATAATAGTAAAGATAACTGTAAAAATAAACCACATCCCATAAAACTTATCTGCTTTAACTCCATATAACATATCTATAAACAATCCTATAAAAAATATTTCATAAAAACGATTAAACAAAAATACACCAAACAATGAAAGAAGTGCTACTATCCACCATGGAAAATAAAATACACTAAATATAATTACAATATTTAACAAAATACGTGAAATAGTTTTATTCATTTAAATTGATTACTTACGAGCTACCTGTTATAACTTCGACCCATTTTAACTTAAAAATATCTACGGTACCCCTAAAAATAATAGTCTTAAAGGGATCACTCGGGGTCGATTCTATGTATTCGACTACACCCAATATATGAGTATCCATACCAGGAACTGAAACAGCATCGCCGATATAAACCTTAGCATCTCTTGGTAGTTTAATTTCAAAATTACCTCCGCCTCTACCATCTGCAATAGCAGATATGTTATTACTACCAATCACAACATCTACTTTTTCTCTAGGAGAAGATAGCAGTAATACTTTTGATGAATTATCAAAAACTTCAGCAATTTTACCTATAACGATATTATCTCCATATAAAACTTTATCGTTTTTCTTTACTCCTGAATTTTTGCCTATGTCAATAATGATAGTATCGTATAGTGACCTATCTGGTTTTGTTAGTACAGCAGCAAATACATACACACCTGTTTTTGCTTTTCTTCCTAATAGTCCCTTCAGTTTTATATTCTCGTTGTATAAAAGATTCCTATCAATCAACTTACCGCCGGCTATATCCAAATCATCTTTCAATCTTCTATTTTTCTCTTCTAAACTTTTTTTTGACTCAAACCATACGTTTATATTGGTTATTATATCAGAGATAGTACTTTGTGTTTTCCAAATTGGGACAGCAATAAAATTAACATCACTAGAAATGATATTGAAAACTCGCGTAAACAAAATAATATACACGAGCACAAAAACAACAAGCCCAGTGTAAATTATTTTTCTTGTATTTTGTTTTTTATCTCGGAGGTAAGTCATCTTCACTCTCTATTAATACTTCACTAAATGATTCTAAGTCTTCAAGTACAGACCCTGTACCACGGGCGACTGAAGTTAGAGGATCGCTTGCAATATATACAGGTATTTTTAATATTTCAGAAAGTAATTTATCCAATCCACGCAACAAAGCACCCCCACCAGAAAGCACAATACCACGATTCATTATGTCAGATAAAATTTCTGGCGGAGTTATTTCCAAAACCTCTTTAACAGAATCTACCAACGTATTGATAGAACCACTTAGTGCCTCTCTTATATCAGAATCAGTTATGATGACCTCTCGAGGAAGTCCACTCACAAGATCACGACCTTTTACAGATGCCTCCATAGGTGACTCACCTTCCATTACTGACCCTATCGCCATCTTCACACTTTCTGCAGTTTTTTCACCTATAAGTATTTTGAACTCATCCCTAATATAAGAAATTATATCTTCGTTTAATTTATCTCCAGCAATACGTAAATTTTTTGACTGAACAATACCACCTAAAGATATAACTGCGATATCTGTAGTACCACCTCCGATGTCAATTATCATACTACCAACCGGATCTTTGACAGGAAGCTTAATACCTATAGCGGCTGCCATCGGTTCTTCGATGATGTGAACTTCTCTCGCACCTGCATTTTTTGTGGCATCATACACTGCTCGCGTTTCTACATTTGTAATTCCTGATGGTACACCAATAACAACCCTAGGGCTCATTTTCTTTTTTGCAAATTTCTGTGCTTTGTTTATTAAATACATCAACATCTCTTCAGTTACCTCAAAATTCGACACAACACCATCAACCAACGGTCTGATTGCACTAATATGTGGTGGTGTACGCCCGAGCATTTGCTTTGCGTCATTACCAACAGCAACAACCCTTCCAGTCTTTTGGTTTATAGCAACAACGGATGGTTCATTTATAACAATTCCATGGTCACGCAAATAAACCAAAGTATTTGCTGTACCTAAGTCTATACCAATATCACTTGAAAATAATTCGTAAAATTTTTTTAACATAATCATATTTAGAGTTTAAACACATCTTCTTTAGACACCATTTTGATTTCTCCGCTCTTTCTATTTTTTAATTCTAATTTTCCACTCTCTAGTGTCTTTTTACTTATTATTATACGATATGGTACACCAATAAGATCACTATCTGCGAATTTTTCTCCAGCTCTTACGTTTTTTCTATCGTCATAAAGTACATCAATATTTTTATTTTGTAAATCTTTATAAAAATCTTCTGTATATATATTAACATCTGCACCACCAGAAAGCTCAATCAAATGAATTTTAAACGGGGAAACAGATAATGGCCACACAAGACCAGCATCGTCTGACAAAACTTCAGCAATAGTACCAATTATTC
>CAZPPV010000055.1:0-4449 GCA_964588565.1 uncultured Candidatus Saccharibacteria bacterium
AGAAGTTACAGTTGATAAGGGTCCTACACTACATCGGTCTATTCCAAGGGCACGTGGTAGAGCAACTCCTATAAACAAAAGGACGAGTCATGTTACTGTTGTGCTTGAGCAACAAAATAAGACTGATAAAAAAAGGGATACTGAAACAAAAATAAAAAAGGTAGAGAAGATTGAAATAAAGGATACTGAAAAATAAAAAATAAATTATGACACATGTAGTACATCCATATTCACATAGGCTAGGTATAATAAGAGACTGGAAGTCTCGCTGGTTTGGTGACAAAGAACAATACAAAGCTTTTCTAAAAGGAGATGTACTTTTACGTGAATATCTAGAGAAGAGGCTTAAAGGGTCATATGTTTCAAGTATTGAGATGGAGCGAGGAGAAAAATCTTTGAAAGTTATAATAAAAACATCTCGTCCAGGAGTTATAATTGGTAAGAACGGTGAAGGTTCTGTGAAATTAAAAACAGATATATTAAAACAATCAAAAAGATTAAAGATTAAAATACCAGAAGAATTCAAGATAAACATAGAAGAAATAAGATCTCCAGAATCAAATGCAAGTATCGTGTCAAAGATGGTTGCAGAAGGTTTAGAAAAACGTCTTCCTTTTAGAATGGTGATGAAACAAACAGTTGAAAAAGTAATGGCTAATCGTGATGTAAAAGGAGCAAAAATATCTTTATCAGGGAGGCTTGGTGGTGCTGAGATGAGTAGAAAGGAAGGAGTTAAAAGAGGTGGAATCCCGCTACAAACATTTAGGGCAGATATTGATTTTGCAAAAGAGAGAGCTAATCTTCCTTATGGAACAATTGGTATAAAGGTTTGGATATATAAAGGTGAAGTGTTTGAAAAAGATAAAAAATAATCATGTTATTTCCCAAAAAAGTAAAACATAGAAAATGGCAAACAGGACGTAAAAATCCTCAAAAGATTATACGTCCTGATACGAGAGGAATCACAGTTGCTTTTGGATCTTTTGGTTTGAAGGCACAAGGGGCTGCTAGGATAAGATCAAATCAAATCGAAGCTGCTAGAAAAGTTATAACTAGAACAATGCTAAAAACAGGAAAGATGTGGATTCGGATATTTCCAGATAGACCATTTACTGCAAAAGCGGCAGAAGTTGGAATGGGTAAAGGAAAAGGAGATCCACAAGGGTATTGTTTTAATACGAAACCCGGTCGTATATTATTTGAAGTTGATGGTGTATCAGAGGAAATGGCACGTGAAGCACTTAGGAAAGCTGGTGCAAAACTGCCGCTTAAAACAAAGATTGTAAGTAGAGATCATTCATAGGCTTGACTTTGCCCTGTAAATAAATATTATAAGACATTATGTCATCAATTAAAGATAAAAAAGACACAGACTTGCATAAAGAGTTAGACGAAAAGAGAAAATCTTTACGTAAGTTTAGGTTTGAAGTCGCAGGTAGCAAGATAAAGAACATAAAAGAAGCAAGAAATATAAAAAAAGAAATCGCAAGAGTTCTTACCGAGCTGAAAAATCGTACACTAAGCTAGTTTTAAACATTATGGAAAAAGATATTAAAAAAAATAAAAAAATACTCAGTGGGGTCGTTGTTTCTGATAAAATGGATAAAACTGTAAATGTATTGGTTCATCGTTTTGTAAAGCATCCAAAATATGGGAAATACATTAAGGTAAGTAAAAAATACAAAGCGCATGATGAAGAGAATAAATGTAAAGAAGGAGATAAAGTAATGATAGAAGAGGTGAAGCCAATGTCAAAAGATAAATCGTTTAAAGTAATAGATAGTGAATAGTTCATATTGAATATAAACTTATAAATCATGATTCAACCACAAACAATAGTAAAAATCGCAGATAACACCGGAGGTAAAATTGGAAGAGTTTTCAAGGTGCTTGGAGGTTCCAAAAAAAGATATGCTCGAATTGGAGATATTGTTGTTTTGTCTGTACAGACAGTAGAACCCAGAAAATCTGTTAAAAAGAAAGACGTGTTACATGCTATTGTGGTAAGACAGAAGCAATCATTTAGGAGAAAAGACGGGTCATATATTCGTTTTGATGAAAATGCTGTAGTTATCATTGAAAAAGGAAAGAAAGAGCCTAAGGGTGGAAGGATATTTGGTCCAATCCCTAGAGAGATTAGCGAATTAGGATTTCAAAAAATAGCATCGCTTGCTCCAGAGGTTGTATAAATTAATTTTTTTATATTATGAAGATTAAAAAAAATGACAATGTGATAGTAATTGCCGGAAAAGACAAAGGCAAGAAAGGCAAGATTGTAAAAGCAATACCATCTTTTGATAAAGTGGTTATTGAAGGTGTTAATATAAAAAAGAAACACATGCGTCCTCGTAAGAGCGGGCAGAAAGGACAGATCGTTGAGATCGCTGCTCCGATACATGTTTCAAATGTAATGATAATAGATCCAAAGACAGATAAACCTTCAAGACTTGGAGTAGAGATTGTTGGTGGAAAGAAGGTCAGAATAAGTAAGAAAAGTGGAGAGAAGATTTAATTATTTTAATATTTGTCTTATTTTAAAAAAATATAATGGAATCAGTAAAAGAAAAACAGAATAAAGCATACGATAATCTAAAAGATAAATTTGGATATGGCAATTCTTTAGCTACGCCAAAAATAATAAAAGTAGTTATAAACGTTAGTACAGGGTCATCTAAAGATAGAAAGAGGAATGAACTTATCTCAGACCGTCTTGCAAAAATAACAGGACAAGCCCCATCATTGCGTGGTGCAAAAAAATCAATAGCATCTTTCAAATTACGTGAAGGCGATAAGATTGGCGTTATTACGACATTACGAGGGAAAAGGATGTACGCTTTTCTGGATAAACTTATAAATATAGCAATTCCCAGAACGCGTGACTTTAGGGGATTGAAGAGGAAAGGAATCGATGAGATGGGCAATCTTACCATAGGAATAAAAGAGCATTCAATTTTTCCTGAAACAACAGACGAAGATTTAAGAGATATATTTGGTATGTCTATTACAATAGTGACATCAGCAAAAAATAGAGTAGAGGCAGAGGCATTGTTGGAATTAGTTGGTGTTCCTTTTAAAAAATAGTTTACGTGGTAGTATAAAGTTATTAGCTTTTACTCAATAATAACTATAAAATATGTTTGAAAAAATTCCATTTGGGCAAACCCCAGAACAAAAGAAAAAAGCAGAGGAAATTCTTAGTGGGTCTGGATTGGAGCTTGAAGATGACCTTGAAGACAAAAATGGGTATGAGCAAATTCATAGAACCAAGTCTGTAGAAACAAAAAGCATAGATGATGCAAGTAAACCATCAAAGGAAGAACTAGAGGTTGCTGAGGATACGCTTAGTAATTCCAAATTAAAAAACGCTACACTGGAAGATGAATATAATTAGAATAACCACCCAAAAATAATAACCCACGCAGGCTTACCTGCGTGGGTTATTATTTTTGGGTGGTTATTTAATATCGAATACCTCTAATTCAACAACGCTTTTTTCTACCAGTTTTTCGATATCAACATCTTTAAGTACTTCTTTGAATTGTCCACGTTTTGTTTTTGTCGCAGGATGTTTTGATACTAAAGAGCAACAATCCTTGTATTTCTCAATCGATAGTTTGTATGTGTTTATTTCTTCCGATGTTTTAATAATATCTTCTTTGTTTTCTCCTATGAGTGGACGGAAAACAGGCAGTGAGATGTCGTGTTGTGAAGAGTTTATGTTTTCCAGTGTTTGTGATGCTACTTGCGACAAACTATCACCATTTGCTATGGCGAGATATTTATATTTAGTAGCAAGTTTCTCTGCTAATTTTAATAAATAATGTTTAAACAATACTAGCTCGTATTTTTGTGGTACATTGCCCATTACAGAAAGATCAAAAATCGTGTAAGATGCAGTATGTAACTTTGATTCAAATTGATAATTGTTCAGTTCTTTTATGGTTTTTTGTATCTTTGATTTCATTACATCTTTTGATTCTTGTAGACTGTGAACATGCAGGAAGTCACATTTGGCTCCTCTTTTCATTAGATGCCATGTTGCTACAGGGGAGTCTATACCACCTGAGAGTAATACTAGTATTTTCCCTGATGTTCCAACAGGAAGTCCTCCATACCCACTTATTTTTTCAGAAGATATATATGTTGTTTTCATTCCAATATTTATATATATAATGTGTTCTTTGTCGCTGTAGTCAACTTTTAATCCACTGTTGTTTGCAAGTTCACCAAATTCTTTATTTAGTTCAGGGCTTGTTAATTGAAAATTTTTATCAACACGTTTGGTTTTGAAACTGACGGTTTTTGCCCCCATTTTTTTTATTTTATGTAAAGAACATTTCACTTCTGTTAGTATTTTCTCCAGTTCTTTTGATGTTGTTTTTGCAAATAAAAACTGCCTGATGCCGAACACATATTTTAAACATTTAGTTACCTCATCTTTTTTTCCTG
>CAZPPV010000056.1:0-4420 GCA_964588565.1 uncultured Candidatus Saccharibacteria bacterium
TACATACTGTACGCAAAAGTAGGACTCACTTGTATATATAAATCAAATAAGTAGGCATTTTATAAAGTACTTCTCACTTCTGCGGAGTAGGTTGTATATTTTTTTGCGTAAATTATTCATTGTGTTTAGTATCTTACTAGATTTGTGATTTATTTGGTAGTAGTTTGGTTTAATTATTTGAATTAGTTGTTTAGAAATGTATAATACATAGATTATGAAAGATATTAAAAAAATGGTTGTGGTTGGAGGTGCTGGTTTTATAGGCTCTCATCTTGTTAAAAGTTTAGTTGAAAGAGGGGACGATGTGCATGTTATAGACAATCTTAGTGGTGGTAAAAAAGAAAACGTGGATGAGGGGGCAACATTGCACGTTTTAGATATGCGTAATCGTGAAGACATTGAGCCAATTATAAAAGGTGCTGATTCAGTGTTTCTGCTCGCTGCATTACCAAGTATTCAATACTCTATACGACACCCAGAGGAAACTCATGATGTAAATGTAAATGGGATTTTTAATGTGCTTCTTTCATCAAAAGAAGGTGGTGTTAGGCGATTGGTGTATTCAGCGTCAAGTTCTGCGTATGGTCGTCAAAAAACTATGCCTGTAGTAGAAACAATGTTACCAGATCCGATTTCTCCATACGGACTTCAAAAGCACATAGGAGAGAGATATTGTCGGGTATTTAATGAAGCATACGGTTTGGAAACAGTTTCACTTAGATATTTTAATGTATATGGTTTAAATCAAAATCCAGAGGGAGAATATGCAGCGGTCATTAGTAAATTTGTTGATAATAAAAAGAATGGTAAAAAATTACCGATTACTGGAGATGGGGAACAAACTCGTGACTTTACTCATGTAAGTGATGTTGTGCTAGCAAATTTACTTGCTGCGGAGAAAAATACAGTTGGAAAAGGAGAGGTAATTAATATTGGTGCAGGTAATAATTGCACAATAAATAATTTAGCAAAAATAATTGGTGGTGAAGTTGAGTATTTACCAGCACGCCCAGAAGTAAAACATTCACAGGCAGATAATACAAAAGCTAAAGAACTTCTCGAATGGGAGCCGAAGATTGCTCTTGAGGTTGGTATTGCAGAATTGTTAAAAGAATAGTACTTCATTAATTGTTGTTATATAGTTATATGAACATAAAAATACAAAAAATATTACAGTATGTGCTCTTGGGTGGGATTTTTATAATACCATTTATACCTCTATTTGTTCCGTCGTCAATGTTTTTCCCTTTCATCACTGGCAAGAATTTTGCTTTTAGAATAATAGTTGAGCTTCTCGTGGGGGTGCTTGCTGTGCTTGCTTATTGGGATGCATCTTATCGTCCAAAGTGGTCATGGGTGTTGGCATCGTTTGTTGTATTTGTTGGTGTGGTTGCACTCGCTGATGTTTTCGGTGAAAATCCATACAAAAGTATATGGAGTAATTATGAACGCATGGGAGGTTTGGTTGGGCTCGTTCACCTGTTTGCATATTTTTGGGTTATCATATCTGTACTAAAGACGGAAAAGATATGGATGAGATTGTTAAACATTATTCTTGGTGTGAGTGTCATAATGGGAATATATGGGTTGTTGCAATTGTTTGGATTTTTGAAAATAACTCAAGGTTCGGTGCGTGTGGATACTACATTTGGTAATGCTGCATATTTGGCTGTTTATAATTTGTTTAATATTTTCATAGCAGCGTTTATGTTGTTCAAACAAAAGAGAGAAATCTGGTTGCGTGTTGTGTATGGTTTGGTGATTATTTTGAATATTGTAATACTCTATCTAACAGAAACTCGTGGTGCTATACTTGGTCTTTTTGCTGGAGTTATACTATCAACGATTCTGATAGCTTTGTTTGAACGAAAAAATTTGGTAGTTAAAAAGACGGCGATAGGAATTTTGCTTGGCGTGTTGTTTCTTATTGGTGGTTTTTTTGCAATCAAAGATACATCTTTTGTAAAGGATAGCTCTACGTTAAATAGGTTTGCAACTATATCTTTAAATGAGACTACAACCAAATCGCGTTTTATGATATGGGATATGGCGTGGCAAGGTTTCAAGGAGCACCCTGTTCTTGGTTGGGGACAGGGGAATTTTAATTTTGTATTTAGTAAATATTACAATCCAGGAATGTATGGGCAAGAGCCATGGTTTGATCGCGCTCACGATATCATTTTTGATTGGCTTATTGTCGGTGGTATATTTGGTCTCTTGGCGTATCTTTCATTGTTTGGTGCCAGTATGTTTCTTTTATGGTTTAGTGTTGATTCACTTTCTTTGATTAGTAAGAGTATTTTGACCGGACTGTTTGCTGGATATTTTTTTCAGAATTTGTTTGTCTTTGACAATCTGATAAGTTATACTTTGTTTTTTACTATGCTTGGATATATTCATAGTATAAGTACGAGGGAAGGAAAGCTGAAATTGTTGCTTAACAAAATATTTTCGCGTGTAAAAAATATATTTAGTGGCAAGATGATGGATATGGTCGTGGCACCACTTGTGGTAGTAGTGGTTATATTTTCTATTTATTTTGTAAATTACAAAGCGATGGCGGCAAACTTTACTATTATTGATGCATTTAAACCACACCCGCAAGAAAAGGGTTTGCTAACGAACTTAAGTCTTTTCAAAAAAGCGATTGCGTACGATTCTTTTGGTACTCAAGAAGCACGAGAGCAGTTGGCTCGAATGACATTTTCTGTTTCTGGTTTTAAAGTTTCAAATACGATAAAAGAAGCATTCCTAACAACAACGAATAGTGAATTGCAAAAGCAAATAAAAGAAGTACCGAATGATGCAAAAAATTATCTTTTATATGCAAGTTTTCTTACTAGGTACGGTAGGTATGATGATGCAATAATTCAATATGACAAAGCACTCAAACTTTCTCCAAAGAAGCAAGCAATATATTTTGGTCTTGTTGATTCGTATTTAAATAAAAAAGAAATTAAAAAAGCATTAAGTTTTGCCAAAAAAGCATTTGAGTTGGAAACAAAATATAAAGATGCAAGGAAGATTTACGCAGCTGTTGCTATTTACAATAAAGATTATGTATTAGTAAAGAAATTACTTGTTCCAGTATTTGGTACTGTTATACCAGATGATAGTCGTATTCTGCAGGCGTATTCTGCAGTAGGGCAATATAGTAAAGTCATATCAATGATATCTGCACGTATAAAAAAAGATCCAACAAATCTCAAGACGCGTATTTCTTTGGTATTAATATATTTAAAGGATGGTAAAAGAAGAAATGCCATTAAGGAAATTGAGAAAATGATAAAGTTGAGTCCTAAATTTAAAAAGCAAGGTCAGTATTACATAAAGTCTATTCGGGCAGGAGAGAATCCAGAAGGTGTGTAGTAGTGTGAGGTGCTGGGGGAATTTTGTCGTTGACAAAATTCCCCCAGCACCTCTTGTGTAGATGGATAGATAAAAGTTTATAATTATTAATTATTTAAAATAACAAAATAAGAAATGACACATCCAATAAAAGAAAAAACGTTTGTAATAATAAAACCAGACGGTGTTCAACGTTCAATTGTCGGAGATATTATAAAGCGATTGGAAGGTACTGGTCTTAAAATTACTGCAATGAAAATGCTTATTCCGACTAGTGAGCAAGTGCTTGCACATTACAATAAGGCAAATGCGTGGCTTGAGGAGAAGGGTGGTAACACCATAAGGGATATAGAAAAGACAGGAGGAAAACCGGAAAAGACGGCAATGGAATATGGTAGGGATATTATGGATGGTAATGTTGCATTTATGACTTGTAGTCCTGTTGTTGCAATTGTCTTGGAAGGGAACAAAGCGATTAGTATTGTAAAGAAAATAGTCGGTGGAACAGAACCTCTTACTTCTGATGTTGGAACGATACGTGGGGATATGACTATTGATTCATATGAACTTGCCAATATTGATGGTCGTTCTGTTCGCAATCTTATACATTGTACAGATCCAGAAGATGGGCAAAAAGAAGCAAATAGGGAGATAAAGGTATGGTTTAAAGAAGATGAAATTATGATTTACAAAAGCATCAATGAAAAGATGCTGTACGATGTTAATCTTGATGGAATTTTAGAGTAGTTTTTATGTAGTCAATTATTGTCAGAGTTGTATTTTGATCAATGAGTCTAGATATTCACACACTTGACCATCTTTTTATTTGATATAGAATAGTAGTATGGAATTGAACGAAAAAACATTAAAAGAGATATTAACCAATCAACGTAAAGAATATGAGCGGTATATGGGGGCACTTAGCGAGGATATTCAATCGAAGGTTGGTGCTGTAGCTGAGCAACTTATCGGAATGAAAGAAACCCTTGATTCTCATACAGAGATGATTGGCTCAATAAAAGAAGATATTGAAATTGTTAAAATGGATATTGAATTTATAAAAGGTGGAATG
>CAZPPV010000057.1:0-4398 GCA_964588565.1 uncultured Candidatus Saccharibacteria bacterium
TTATAAAGCTCTCGTATATTATTCCTAATGCCAACTTCGTCGTACACGTAAAAAGGGGTTGGCTGTTCTTTTATAAGTCTCTGTATTTGAGTAAGTGTAAATGGTGTCTTTTTCATGAATGATAATGAGTTTAGAGGATTTTAGTTATTAATTAGAAGTAAATTGTCTCTAAACTTTTTTTAATAATATCTTATACATACCATATTGTCTATTGTTAAGTTTCTATGCGTCTTTTTTTGTGGTGTGAAGATAATATGTAGAATATGTTAGAATATATTTATAAAATATTTTTTGATGAAAAATCACAAAATCATGAGTATTCAAGACACATTACAGAAGATTTTACAAGAAGCAACGATTGCCACTTTTGGCGAAAAGTTTGTTGGATTATTTAATATTGGTGTTCCTCCAAAAATAGAAATGGGGGATTTTGCTATAGAGTGTTTTTCCTTAGCAAAACAATTTAAGAAATCACCACCTCAGATTGTACAAGAATTAGTTTCATATCTCGGCAATAGTGATATTGGGATTTTTGAGGCTGTCGGACCATATATCAACGTAACTATAGATAATAATAAATTATTTGGTTATGTTTGTAAAAATAGTTTAGACAATATTTTAGATAAAAAAGATACGATAATGGTAGAGTATCTTTCCCCAAACACAAACAAGCCACTTCACTTAGGTCATGTACGTAATGGTGTTACTGGAATGGCTGTGTCAAATATTCTCGAACATGTTGGACACAAGGTCGTGAAAGCAAATTTAGTGAATGACAGGGGTGTACATATTTGTAAATCGATGCTCGCATGGCAGATGTTTGCAAATGGAGCAACACCAGAAAGCACAGGAATAAAAGGAGATCATTTTGTAGGGGATTATTATGTTAAATTTGCTCAAGCTTCAAAGGAAGACCCAACCATAGAAGATGAAGCTCAGAAACTTCTTGAGAAATGGGAGCAAGGTGATACTGAAACCATTAAACTTTGGAAAATGATGAACTCATGGGTGTATACTGGTTTTGCTGAGAGTTATGTGAAATTCGGTTTTATGTTTGATGTTGAATATCATGAATCTGATATATATAAGTCAGGTAAAAGTATCGTGCAAAAAGGTATTGATGATGGTATTTTTACTCAAGAAGATTCTGGTGCAGTTACTTTTAATCTCTCAGAGGAAGAGTTTGGTCTAAATGAAGACAATTCTACAAAAAAGGTTACTCTTTTGCGTGATAATGGTACTAGTGTTTATGTGACACAGGATATCGCAGTTGCTGTAAAGAAAGCAATGGGTTACAATCTAGATGCATCTATCTATGTTGTGGCAGAGGAACAAGAGTATTATTTAAAAACACTTTTTGCTATTTTGAGAGCTCTTGGGTTTCCTTGGGCAAAGAAATGTTATCATTTGTCTTACGGTATGGTTGAGTTGCCAACTGGTCGAATGAAATCACGCGAAGGTACTGTTGTTGATGCTGATAATCTTGTACAAGATATTACTAATCTTGCTATGATTGAAATAAAAGCAAAGCATGGAGATTTACTTTCAGAAGAGGAGATAACAGAGAGAGCCACAAAGATAGGACTTGGCGCTATCAAGTTTTATCTTCTCAAAACAAACCCAAAGAATAAGATTTTATTTGACCCAAAAAAATCAATTTCATTTGATGGAGTAACTGGACCGTATATTCAGTATGCATATGCTCGTGCTATGAGTATTGCAGAAAAAGCTGAGAAAGCAGGTATTTTGGTGAATAATTCTGAATTCAATTTACTTGGAAATAATATGGAAGAGAGATTGCTTGCTCAGAAGTTGGTATTGTTTGATGGTAATATAGACAAAGCAGCTACTGATTATAATCCATCAATACTTGCTGATGCCGTGTACGAGTTGGCACAGGTTTTTCATCGATTTTACAATAAGCATAAAGTTGTGGTTGATGATATTGTGCTTGCTAGGCAGAGACTTGCTCTTGTTAAAGTGACATCTAAAGCACTTAAGAAAGGGTTAAGTCTTTTGGGTATTGATATTTTAGAAAAGATGTAAATAAAATTATAAACTTATATATAATCAAATTATGAATATATTAGAATCATTAAAATGGCGATATGCTACAAAGGTCTTTGATACTACTAAAAAAGTTTCAGAAGAGGATATCAATAATATATTACAAGAAGCCAATCTAACTGCTACTTCTTATGGGTTGCAACCATTTAGTATTATAGTTGTAAGCAACCAGAATGTTAAAGATAAACTTGTAAAATATTCTTTTAATCAAAAACATATATCAAGTAGTTCTCATTTATTTGTGTTAGCTGTGCGTACTGATATAGATGAAAAATATTTGAGTGAATATACTGAGCGAATTGAAAATATAAGGAAGTTAAAAAGTGGAAGTACTGATATTTTTAAAAATAAAATGCTTTCTGTTTTTACTGATATGTCACAAGAGGACAAGGTTATTTGGGCGCAAAAACAAGTTTATATAATGTTGGGCACACTACTGATATCATTGGCAGAAAGGGGTATTGATAGTTGTCCAATGGAAGGATTTAATCCAGACGCATATGATGATTTCCTTAGATTAAATGAAAAGAATCTTCACTCAACTGTAGTCTTGCCTATTGGTTATAGGTCGAAATCAGACATCACTCAAGGTGAAATAAAAGTACGTAAAAATATAGATGATATTATTATACGGATGTAAACTCTAATCCACAGTAAATTTTAATAAAAAAGAACTAGTCATTTTGGCTAGTCTTTTTTTAAAATGTACTCAGAACCTAAACCTTTTTTGGCACGTAATTTTCTGGTGCTTCAGAAAGATATTTTTCTAGTTCTTCACGTGTTAGGAGTCCTGCTTGCGCACCCACTTTTTGTACTACAGACATTGAGTTTATTGGTCCCCACATTAGTGCTTCATCAACACTTTTTCCAATAGCTAGTGCTGAAGTAAAGGTACTTGAAAATGAGTCACCAGCACCAGTTCTTTCATAAGGTGGAGCTGGGTCAGGATATGGAGGCATAAACCATACGTCTGTACCGTCAAAGGCGTAAGCTCCTTCTGGTCCATCAGTTATAACAGATATTTTGGGTCCAGTTTTTGACATTTCTCTGGTAAGAGTGGGTATACTATCTTCATTGTGCATATTTAAAATAAGTTGTGCTTCTTCTTTGTTGCAGAAAAATACCTCTGTATTTTCATATAAGTTTTTTAATTTTTCAATCCCTAGTTTTATTTGAAATGTTCCAGGTTGAAATGCAAGTTTTACTTCTGGATGTACTTTTAAATAATTCGCTATTTCTTTATGGTAATCTATTGAATTCTCTCCAACAGAACTGAAGTATAACCATTTCGGAGAGCCGATTTCAGGTAGTTTGTAGTCGTATTCTTCGTGTTTAATAAGTATAGTACGTTCAGCATTGTGCCATAAGACGAAGTGATAATTACTTTTTTTGTCTTTATGTATTTTTATAAAATCTGGCGCTATTTTTTCTTCATCAAATTTTTTGAGGCAATTTTTACCAAATTGATCATCGCCGAAGTCCGTAACTAATGCAGATTTAAGACCAAGGCGTGATGCTGATACAGCCGCGTTTGGACTATTACCAACAGCCGATAGTACATGTAACTCCTCATAAGGTATTTTTGATCCGTTTGTCATACATATCTTTTCAAGTCCATCTGGGTCGTCATTGTGAACGGTTGCATGGTCTATTTTAATAAAAGCATCTGTTACTGTGTCACCGATTGCTATGAAATCAAAATTCGTTTCCATTGTTTTTGTAGATTATTAATAAATTATTACATAATTGTAACATTATAGGGTTAAAATAAAAAGACAGCATGTAAAATCATTTTGAGCGTAGAATTACGCTGTTTTACTTATTGTGTTGTTCGTGTTAGTTTGTTCTTTGTAAACAAACATATTTGAAAACGATTATCAACAATAAGGGGATATATATGAAATTCAAAATACCATTTTTAATAACACTTGGAATAATAATACTGGTTACTGGAGTGTGTACTATCATAGGGTGCTCGAAATCTAACGATAGCAATAGTATACCGCCGGTTACTAACTCTGGTAAAGGTAAAGTAAATGATAGTGGACTTCCCCCTGACCCCGGTTAGGCTGGTGAGGTTACACTTGCAGGGATTGATTCGGACAATGATGGTGTGAGAGATGATGTGCAACGATACATCGCACTTACTTATCCAAAATCAGAAAAAACAAGAGACGCGTTGTTTCAGTATGCAAAAGTAAGAGAAGCATCTTTGATTGATGCAAAAAATAAAGAGAAATCGATTCAGCATTTTGAAGGGATTCTTCATTCTATGGAATGTATTGCGTATATTGAGGTTGTTTCTGGAGGTGGGCATAAAAACGTAGAGAA
>CAZPPV010000058.1:0-2635 GCA_964588565.1 uncultured Candidatus Saccharibacteria bacterium
TCATTTGCAACTACTTCAACGTGACTTCCTGCAGATCTTGCAATCTTAGAACCACCTCTAGGTTGTATCTCAACGTTATATACAAATGTACCAATAGGAATATTTTTTAATAGTAATCTGTTACCAGGCTCTATTGGAGCTTTTTCTGATATTATGAATTTGTCTCCTACTTTTACTGACTGGGGAACAAGAACATAACGCCTTTCTCCATCTCCATAACATACAAGAGCAATAAAACCAGACCTATTTGGATCATATTCAATCGTCTCAACTCGTGCAGGAATATCAATTTTATTATATTTAAAATCAATATCTCTAAAAAGACGTTTGTGCCCGCCTCCTTTATGGCGTGTGGTAATACGTCCTCTGTTGTTTCTTCCTACACTTCTCTTTCCACCTTTTGTGAGAGATTTTTTTGGCTCCGATGCTGTTAAAACACCTCTGTATGTAACAGTTTTTGTATGTCTTTGTGATGGGGTTGTTGGTTTATAAGTCTTCATAATTACTATTTTATATAATTTCTATTGAATCTCCTTTCTTAAGATACACAAGTGCTTTCTTTTTACCTGATTTTACACCCTTGATTCCTTTTGAAAAAACTTTTTTAGATGGGGAATTAACAATATTAACTTTTATTGGCTCAACTTTATAAATTTCTTTTACTGCTTGTTTGACTATCACTTTGTTTACCCTCTTGTCAACTTCAAAAATATATACATTTTTCTCCGCAGAAGCAGATGCTTTTTCTGTTATATGAGGTCTTCTAAGCACACCTTCAAAGGTTGTGTTTGAAACATCAGGAGCAACTGACAAATTTGCTTCTTCTTGTTTTTTGTCAGATACTGCTTCTTCTTTTTTTTCTTTCTTAAAAATTGCCATAATATTTATTTACTATTTCTTGGTTATTCTATTTTCAATAACCTTCAAACTATCTCCTGGTTCTGTAATTATTAAATATTTATTATTTATAATATCTAATATATTCATATTCACAATATCACTAAATAATATATTCCCAAAATTTCTAAAACTTTTCTCCGTATTATCGTTTTTTTTAAAAAATGTTAGACATAATGCATTTTTCTTTTTTGTAGAAATACCTTCAAATCCAGAAACTGTAGAAAATGAAGATAATACTTTTTTTACTTCATTTGTTTTAGGTTCTTTGGTCTCAATTTTATCCACAAAAAGAACTTCACCGTCTTTTAATTTTCTAGACAAAACTGTATACAAAGCTTTTGCTCTCATTTTTTTGTTTACTTTCTTCGAGTAATCCTTTTCATTTCTTGGACCAAAAGTAACACCTCCACCAATCCATATAGGAGACCTATTAGACCCGTGACGTGCACGTCCTGTACCTTTTTGTTGCCATGGTTTTTTACCACCACCAGAAACCTCACTTCTGTCTTTTGTGTGTGCCACTGGTGTTCTTGCGTTAGATTGCATGGAGACAACCACCTGGTGTACTAAATCGCTATTCCAAGACAACCCAAACACACTTTCTGGTAGTTCCACACTTCCTGCTTTTTCTCCTTTTTGATTATAAATATCAGTTTTCATAAAATCTTTCTAACCTATAATTTCAAGTAATGTTCCTCTCTTACCGGGAACAGCACCTGAAATTAAAATCTTATTATTCTCCTTATCTACCCCTACTACTTTAAGGTTTTTAACAGTAACCCTGTCGCTACCCATTCTTCCTCCCATTCTTACCCCTTTAAATACTCTCTGTGGACCTGTTGCACCGATTGAACCAGGTTCTCTTTCTGAATGTTTCTGACCATGAGAACGAGGTCCACCATGAAAACCATGTCTTTTTACAACACCCTGAAATCCTTTTCCCTTGCTTATACCACTTACTTGTATAACATCACCTTGCTCAAAAGAAGACACGTCCACCTTGTCCCCAACTTTCATTTCATTGCTATCTTTAAGTTTAAACTCTTTTACATACCTAAAATTACCGAGTTCTTTAAAATGACCCTTTAAAGGTTTATTTATCTTCTTTTCATTCTTTTCACCAAAACCAACCTGTATAGCAATATATCCATCTTTTTTTTCATCTTTTACAGCAATTACAACAGAAGGTCCAGCATTTATAATCGTAGCAGGAAAACACTTACCGTCTTCGTTCCAAACTTGTATCATATTTTGTTTTGTACCAAGAATAAATTTCATGTTTTTATAATTTTAGACACTAAGTCCTAAACTCTAAAAGATATATTCTTATAGAGTTTAGATGCTCAATACCCAAAAGTTTAGATCATTTTTACATCGACATCAACACCTGAAGGAAGGTTCAAATTAGTAAGAGCTTCAATAACCTTCGGTGTTGGACTTAAGATATCAATAAGACGTTTATATACCCTCATCTCAAACTGCTCTCGCGCATCTTTGTAGACGAAGGTTGCTCTATTGACTGTGTACTTTTTTATTTCTGTCGGTAGTGGCACAGGTCCAACAATATTTGCATCATAACGAAGCGCTGTATCGATTATCTGTTTTACCGAACTATCAAGTATCTTGTACTCGTAAGCACGCACTCTAATCCTAAGTTTAACGACAGCATTATCTTTGCTTTCGGTTTTTGTTTTTTTAATTGTTTTAGGTTCTGTTTTAGTCATAAAATCTGACT